>DATNAB010000097.1:0-2218 GCA_035573115.1 Verrucomicrobiia bacterium | reverse complement strand
GTGGTGGCCATGGACAAGCGGCGGATCGTCGCCTTCCGCGACGAGTGCGGTATCCGCCCCTTATCCATCGCCAAGATCGACGGCGGCTACGCCGTAGCCAGCGAGACCTGCGCCTTCGATACCATCGGTGCCGAGTTCGTGCGCGACGTCGAACCGGGTGAATTGGTAGTCATCTCTGACGAAGGCCTTACTTCACACCAGGTACGATCCGGCAATCTCAAGCTCGACATCTTCGAGATGGTATATTTCGCCCGCCCCGACAGCCAGCTGCTCGGCAAGCGCGTCGATGGCATCCGCAAGAACTTCGGCCGCGAGATGGCCAAGGAATTCCCCATCAAGGCTGACGTCATCATCCCGGTGCCCGATTCCGGCATCCCGGCGGCGCTCGGCTACAGCCAGGCCAGCGGCATCCCGTTCGAGATGGGTCTCATCAAGAATCGTTATATCCATCGCACTTTTATCCGTCCGACGACCCAGCTCCGTGAACGCGACCTTAAGATGAAACTCAACCCGGTGATCGAGACCATCAAAGATCAACGGGTTGTTTTAGTTGACGACTCCATCGTGCGTGGCACCACCATGCGTCATCTGGTGTCGATGGTCTTCGAAGCTGGCGCCAAAGAGGTCCATCTGCTTATCACCAGCCCACCGGTCCGCTACCCTGACTTTTACGGCATTAATACGCCCCGCCAGTCCGAACTGCTGGCCGCCTACATGACTGAGGATGAGATGCGTGATTACGTCGGTGCCACGTCACTATGCTTCCTGTCTTACGATGGCATGCTGAACGCTACGGAGTTGCCGAAAGACTCATTCTCCACCTCGCATTTCGACGGAGTCTATCCTATTTCCATCGGCAAGCGTGCTGATGAGATCGCCCAACTTAAGGCCGGCCAAACGCTGCCCAAGGGCGGCCACCAGCCGACCAAGCTCGCCACCGCCCGCACGGCATGAAACCGCGGCTTGCCATCCTGGCTTCCGGCGAAGGGACGACGGCCGAGGCCTTCATCCGGGCGGGGCAACGCGGCGACACGGCCTGCGTCGTCGAACTGGTGATCTGCAACCGCAAACAGGCCGGCATCTTCGACCGCATCAAACGGCTCAATCAGGAATTCGGCCTGAAGATCAAGGTACAGCTTATTAATAGCGTCACTCATCCGCCGGCGGCCGGCGAGACGGTGCGTCCCGGACGACAGACCGAAGCCGAGGAGGCTGCCATTCTCGATATTCTGAAGGGCGGCAATTTCGACCTCATCGCCCAGATGGGTTATATGAAATTGACCGGTCCGTTGATCGTGCGTGAGTTCGGCTGGCGCACGGAGTATGCGAGCGTCTACCAGGCCAGGCTGGTCAACACCCATCCCGGGCTGCTGCCGGAGACCATGGGTCTGTACGGCGACCAGATCCAACGGTACGTCCTCGATAATGACCTACCCTACGGCGGCCAAAGTTTGCATGTGGTAGCTGACGGATACGATGACGGCCCGGTCATCGCCGAACACAAAGTGCCAGTCGAGACGGGCGACACGCCGGCCAGTTTGTTCGAGCGTGTCCAGGCGGTCGAGAAGCAGTTCCTGCCACATGACATCGAGACGTTCATCATGGCGCGGCGCGAATATCTGAAGGAGTCGGAATCATGACGGACGTACTGGTGATCGGCAGCGGCGGCCGCGAACAAGCGTTGGCCTGGAAGCTGGCCCAATCGTCGCAGGTAAATAAGGTCTACGTGGCGCCCGGTAACGGCGGAAGCCGTGGCCAGATCGAAAACGTCGATATCAAGTTCGACGACGTGGACGGGTTGCTGGATTTCGCGCAAGAGCACGGCATCGGTTTCACCGTTATCGGCCAGGAGGCCGCTTCGGAAGCCGGCGTGGTCGATGCTTTCAAAAAAGCCGGCTTGAAGATCTTCGGTCCCACTAAAGCAGCCGTCAGAATCGAATCATCCAAAGTCATGGCCAAGGACCTGATGGCCTCCCAGAATATTCCGACCGCTTTGTATAAGACCTTTACCGACGCCACGCAGGCGCTCGAATACGCTAAGAGCCGTCCGCTGCCGGTGGTCGTGAAAGCCGATGGCCTGGCCGAGGGCAAGGGCGTCACGGTGTGCCAGACGCCGGAAGAAATCGATGCAGCCATCGATAAGACCATGGTCGACAAGAAGTTCGGCGCTGCGGGCGACAGCGTGGTCATCGAAGACTTTTTGAAGGGCCAGGAAGTA
>DATNAB010000096.1:0-5331 GCA_035573115.1 Verrucomicrobiia bacterium | reverse complement strand
GCACCGCGCGATACACGTCGACCTAATCGAAGCCGCACCACGGCTATTGCCGCGTCTGCCCAAGGATACGGCCAGGCTGGTCGGACGTCAGCTTCGCCGCCGTGGTGTCCGGGTTTATCTCGGTAGTGCCGTCCAGGCTGCTACTGCGGATGAGTTAACCGTTAACGGTAAGCCTATTCGCAGTCATACCGTCATCTGGACAGCCGGCGTCACCAACCATCCGTTCTTCACCGAGAACCACTTTGTGCTGATGAACCGCGGCAAGGTGGCTGTCGACGTCTACCTACAGTCAGAGCCGGATATCTTCGTGATTGGCGACAACGCCAATACCCCGTACAGCGGTCTGGCCCAGACGGCACTACGCGACGGTGAATTCGTGGCCTATAATCTTAAGCGCCGTGCGAACAGTAAGGATTTCAAGAGTTACGTCGCCAAAAAGCCCATTACAGTGATTCCGGCAGGTCCGCGTTGGGCGGCCGTCTTATGGGGTAAACTCCGACTGTACGGCTGGCTTGGCTATGCCATCCGCGAGGCTGCCGACCTGGTCGGCTTCCATGACCTCGAACCGTGGAACAAGGCGTTCAAACAGTGGTATACCGAATTCACCGTCGATGACGAGTGCGAAATCTGCGCTACGGCTGAAGTGTGAGCTTATAGATCAGCGGCCCATTCCACGGCTACCTCTTGAAACAGAGGTTTCGTGGTGGCATCCAAGGAGTGGCCGGCAGCCGGCATAACGCTGTAGGCAATGTCGGGTCGGGCCGCTCGATACGCATCGGTTACCCGAGCAGGGACTACCAAATCGTGTTCCATGGCTACCAACGCCACGGTGCCACCGAAAGCCTGGAGACCTTTCAGGGCCGGATTATCGGGGTCTGGCACGGCCTCAAGCGCATCATGATCGGTATAGGTATGACGTGGTCGATGGCGCAACTCATTTGGGTAGAGCGGCGGTGCACGGAGCAGCAGACTCCTGACGTTCCGCCGTGAAGACAGCAGGGTAGCAAGGTAACCGCCGTAACTCATGCCGAGAGCACCGATGCGCTCCGGATCCACCGTACCTTGGGCCTTAAGTAAGTCGAAGGCCGCTATTGCATCATGGACGTGATCTTCGACGTTCAGATGCTCCAGCATCCCGCCACTCAAGCCGTGACCGCTTAGGTCAAACGTCAGACATGTAGCGCCCTCTCTGGCCAGCGGCCTGGCATACTGCCTGAGCGTACTGCCATTCGCTTTGTAGCCATGCATGAATAATACGGCGGCACCGGTGGGCTCATCTGAGGCCAAGAGCGTACCATGAAGCTCGCGCCCACCCGAGTCAAAAGTAACCTTTTCTTTAGACATAAAGATGCTAGTAATACTATACCTTGTTTGCAAAAAATACAAGGAAATGCTATTGTATTTTCAAAGGGACCCTATGACTAAAGACGCCCAGACCAACAGAACCAGCTTCGCCTTCACCGCGCAGAATGAGCGCGCCACTGCCATCGGGCTGGTGGCGGAAGATTATCCGGATAGCGCGATATCTGTCGAATTGGTGCCTATCAGGAATGACACGGACATGACGTATGCCCTTTCGCAGGTCATCATGCGGATGCATTTCCCCTGGAGTAATCTGTATGATGAGGACAGGGGTAGAGTCACACAACGCTACATGCAGCTGGCCGAAGCGAAAGATTCTTCGATGGTTGTCCTGGAAGTCCCGGGCGGAGCGGAAGATTTCGACTGGACAGGCTTCTACGAGAAAGTTGACGCATACCTGTAGAGACCGACTCATCTGGAGCAGGCACATATAGACGCTAAACCCGTTACAATAGAAGTAATGGGAATTTTCGAGGAGGAATATGGCCGGCTCAACAGGGAGCAGCGGCAGGCGGTTGACACCACCGAGGGGCCGCTTCTGGTGCTTGCGGGACCAGGGACGGGGAAGACGCAGTTGCTCAGTATGCGCGTGGCCAACATCCTGCAAAAAAACGACATCGCGTCAGGCAATATCCTCTGCTTGACTTTCACCGACAATGCGGCACGCAACATGCGCGAGCGACTAGATACCATCATCGGTCAACCAGCATATCATGTGGCCATCCACACCTTTCATAGTTTTGGCGCGGATGTTATCAATCAGTACCCTGATTGCTTCACTGAGCGGCAACTTTTGCAACAAGTCGACGAGCTCGGTCGCTACGAGCTCCTCCGCGAGATCTTCGAAAGCCTGACGCATAGCAACCCGCTCAGCACCAAAGTCGGCGAGACGTTCATCTTCCTGAAGAATACCCTGGATATCATCAGTTGGCTCAAGCAGAACGCGGTGACGCCGGACGAGCTACATGAGCTGCTCAATGCCAACAAGAAGTTCCTGGACGCCACCGCCGACGATCTGGCCACCGCGTTCGCAAGCACGCCGTCGCCGAAGCACCTACCTGAGTATGAACGTTTCTTAACATCGCTCCAGCAACATATAACGGGCCGAAACTTCTTCGGTTTTCCGGAATACGCGGCCGTATGTGCGGCTGAACTCGAGCAAGCTATAACCGAGACAGCACCGGACGGCCGCTACGCACCGCTTATCACCGCCTGGCGAACCCGTTGGTGCAAGAAAGATGCCGACGGCCAGCACGTCTTCAAGGACACCGGTCAGAGCTACCGCCGCATGCATGCTGTGGCCAATGTGTATCAGGAACTGCTCGGGGCCATGAGCGCCCAGGGTTTGTACGATTTCGATGACATGGTCACCCTGGCCGTGCACGCCATGGAGACCGACAGGGAACTCAAATTACAGCTCCAAGAACGTTATCAGTACGTGCTGGTCGATGAGTTCCAAGATACGAATAAGGCGCAGCTGCGCATGCTGGATGCTCTTGGTGACAACCCGGTGCACGAAGGTCGGCCTAACATCATGGCCGTAGGCGATGATGACCAAGCGATTTACGCTTTCCAGGGCGCCGAAGCATCGAATATGGCCGCTTTCGTGCGCAACTATGACCTCGAACCGATCGTACTGCACGACAACTATCGCTCCAGCGCCAATGTCTTGAAACTGGCAGAGGAGACTTCAGCCCAGATCGGCGACCGGCTGGAAATGGTAGTGCCGGCTGGGCACAAGAAATTGCACGCACGGCAAAGTTATGACGCCCATCGGCTCGATTATCGGTCTTTTTCCAGCGAGCTCGCCCAGTATGACTGGATAGCCCATGAAACGGGGCGCCTCGTCAAAAAGGGCACGAGACCAGAGGATATCGCCGTGATCGCGCCTCGCCACCGTTATCTGGAACGCCTGATGCCATATCTCGGAGAACGGCACATCCCGGTGGCGTATGAGCGCCGCGAGAACATACTGGAAGCACCGATAGTCTTGCAGTTGCTCCGTATGTCCGAACTGGTAGTAAACCTGGCCAATAATCGTCAGGACGATGTCGATGCGTTGTTCGGTGAGGTGCTGAGCTATGACTTCTGGGGCTTGCCGGCCGAGGTACTGATTCAGGTCAGTCTGGAATGTTACGACCATAACCGGCATTGGCTGGAAGTACTCACTAGTCATAAGGAGAAACCGCTGCGCGACATTGCGGACTGGTTTATCGGCCTCTCCAGGCGGGCCACACTGGAACCGATGGAATACATGCTCGATCAACTCATCGGCACCGGAGAGGACGGCATCGACAGCGAGTATGATGATCTGCTGCTACCGAAAGCCAAGAAGGATAGCTTCGTCTCGCCGCTCCGGTCGTACTATTTCAGTGATCAACGCTACGAACGGGCTACCGACACCTATCTGACGCTCCTGGGGCAGCTGTCCACCTTGAGGCAGCGTCTACGCCAGTGGAAACCGCACCGCATGCTCTATATAAAGGACGTGGTAGAGTTCGCGCAGCTGCATGCGAACGCCAATCTTAAGATCGTCGACAGTAATCCCCATACCCAGACCACCAACGCCGTGCAGGTGATGACCGCCTATAAAGCCAAGGGTCTGGAATTCGGCACGGTGTTCGTGATCAACGCGCAGGATGAGATATGGGGACCGACTGCCCGCAGCCCGAGTTCGCGCATCGCGCTGCCACGCAACCTGCCGATCGAACCCGCCCAGGGCAGTGATAATGACAAGCTGCGTCTATTGTTCGTAGCGCTGACCCGCGCCAAGCATACGCTCCACATCACCGGCTATGCACACACGCTCGAGAACAAACCGTCGCCGCCATTGAGCTTCCTACAAGGCACCGCATTGAAGTCTCAGACGGTTGAGAAGCCGCCCACGACAAAAGCAACCGAGATTCTATCCACTGACTGGGCTTACCGTTTCCGTCAGATCATCGCCGACAAGCCGGCTCTATTTGAGCCGATCCTGGCGAATTACCGTTTGAGCGTCACGCATCTTAATAACTTCATCGACATACAGAGCGCCGGGCCGCACTATTTTTTCATGCACAATCTGTTGCGCTTCCCGGAGGCATTGTCGCCCTCAGCTGCTTACGGCGATGCGGTACACAAGACGCTCCAGTGGACGTACACCGAACTACGACGTGACGGACGGCTGCCGCCCATACCGGCGGTGCAGGCCAGATTCGTCGACATGTTGGAACGTACGCACCTGAAATCGACGGACCATAAACGGCTGGAGCAACGCGGCCATGAAGCACTGGAACGCTATCTTGGGCAGCGCGGCAAGGATTTCTCAGCCCAGGACATCGTCGAACGCGGCTTCAACAACGAAGGTGTGGTGGTTGCCGGTGCCTCTCTGAGCGGCAAGATCGACCTGCTACACTTCACGGAAGCCAACAGCGTGCAGGTGCGTGATTTCAAGACCGGCAAACCAGCAATAAGCTGGCAGGGCCGGGATGAGTACGAGAAAATCAAATTACACAAATACCGCCAGCAACTGCTGTTCTATAAACTCCTAGTCGAACAGTCGGCCAGTTTTCATAAGAAAGTTACGGTCAATAACGGAGCGCTGGAGTTCATCGAACCGGACGACAGCGGCAGGCTGGCCGCTAATCTGGAGTTACATTTCGAGGACGCAGAGTTGGAACGCTTCGTTAAGCTTATAGGCGCCGTCTGGGCCCATATAACTCATCTGGAATTCCCGGATGTCAGCCGTTATCCGCAGAATTTCAAAGGTGTGCAACAGTTCGAAGAGGCCCTTATACGCGGTCAAAAGAAAACTGCCTGAGCCTTTTTGCCCAGGCAGTCAGAGTCGCGTTAAAACGTGAGCGCTATTTCTTGGCGCGTGAAGTCTTGCGCTTGGCAGCAGGTTTGGTGGCTGCGGCAGGCGCGGTGACGGCTGCCGTCTTCGTGCCAACGCTATCGCCAGCAAACAGCAAGGCGTACAGGTTAACACCT
>DATNAB010000095.1:0-18274 GCA_035573115.1 Verrucomicrobiia bacterium | reverse complement strand
TTTTGGGATCATAAGTGCCCATGTCGGCAAAATTCGTTTTAGCCGGCAGCAGATAACTGACGTGACGGCCCAGCTGTTTGAACAGCCAGACTGTCAACGCCGTGGTGGTCGTCTTGCCATGGGTGCCGGCAATGGCGATTAGACGCAAATCCTTCTCTTGGAGGATTAGATTCAATAATTCGTCGCGTTTGCTGACTTTGATGTCCTGCTCGCGGCAGAAACGTAGCTCCGGGTGATCGTCGGGCAGGGCGGAACTGTGGACGAACCAGTCGATGGGCTGGCGGTCATGAGCTGCAGCGATCGCTTCATACGTCTGGCCAGTGTGAATATCGGGGATACCGTGCTTCACTAGATAATCAATGTATTGCGACGGCTGTTGGTCAGAACCGGAAACAACGTAACCGGCCTGGCGTGCTACCTGGGCCAGTGGACCGATGCCGGCACCGCCGATGCCGGAGAAATAGATATGCATACTTCTAGGGTACCGTCCTTAAGAAGCGCCGTCCAGCCGCCCGACTGGGATATAATAACCGTAAGCATGGACAAGCGCCGCCTCCACCACTTCTGGACCAAGGTCCGCTGGATCAAACCCTGGTACTTCTTGGTGCTGGCAATTTTGAGCGGTGCCGTGTGCATCTTGGCTCTCCGTGACAACAATGAGCACATGATAAAGCTGCGTGACGCCGTGTTCACTGCCGACCAGAAGGGCACCGACGTGGGTAAACCGCTGGCGACATTGCAGGCTTACGTCACCACACACATGAACACCAATCTAAGCGCAGGCCGTAACCCAGTCTATCCGCCTATCCAGTTGCAACACACGTACGAGCGTCTGCAACAGGCGCAGAACCAGCAATTACTAGAACAATCCAACTCCGCCCTGTACAACGAAGCCCAGAATTACTGCGAGGGGCTAAACCATACTGACTTCTCGGGGCGCAACCGCGTGCCGTGTATCGAACAGTACGTACAGAGTCATGGCGGCCAATCAGCTCAGTCAGCACCTGCGGTTCCGAAAGAACTGTATCAGTATTCTTTCGTCAGTCCTCGGTGGTCGCCGGACTTGGCGGGCTGGAGCATGCTGCTGGCCATCGTCAGCCTAGCGTTAGCCGTTATCACATTTATAGCCAGGCGTCTGCTGCGCCTCCGTAGCCGGTAGGAAGGACTACGGTCTACTGACTAGGGGTTGGTGGAACCGGTACCGGTACTTGGTGTGGTTCCGGTCGTGCCGCTGCCAGTAGTGCTGGAGTTGCTTGAGGAGTTGGTGTTAGCGTTCTGAGTGCTGCTGCTGGAGTTGGTGCTGGCGCTGCTGCTCTGATCGGCACACTTCTGACCCTGTGGGTTCTGCTTCTCGAAGGTGGCGACGGCCTTGGCTACCTGGCCGTTGTCCTGCAAGTTCTCCCAGAAAGTGACCTGGTCGCTGTTAATGATCATCTGATCGTATGGTTCGTGCAGTTCACAACCCAGCTTTACGAGCGTGACATTGCTGTTCGCGCTGGTCGAACTGCTGCTCGAACCATTGTTGCTGGCTTGTAGGTAGTAGATGTCGGTGACGCGGAAGTATTTGTCGTTCAACGACTTAACGTGCCCGAAGTAGACCTGACCGGTGTTCAGGAAGACGGCCTGCAGCTTGCCGGTATTGACATATTCGCTCTCAGGCTTATTACTACTTCCGGCTATGATGGCTACGGCGCCGATGATGAGGGCGATGGCTGCGACGATTGCCACGTAGACCACACGGCTCCACTTGGATTTATCACCGCGACGACGGCTCTCTTTTCTACCGGCGCTAGGGCCGCCAGGCGCTGCGGCGGTGTGGGGGGCCGGTGCGACCGGCTGGGGTTGGGTGTTGCGATTAGAAAGATCCATTAAAACGAACTCCACCTGTTTATTACTTTTATGCTTACCGCCATAGTGTAATACAAGCGGCTTGACCAGCGCAAGGTGTGAAAATACTGCCTGCCCCCTAACAGTGGTCAGTCGGCGTACGGCGCTCATGCCTATCTGTTAAAGGGGTTGACAAATAAAAAGCCACCAGAGTATCTTAGGGATACGTTACTAATGTTAAGAGAGGGAGACTTTCTACATGGCATACAAGCACACCAACTCTAAGGGCGTTACTTATTACCTGAACTCAAAGGAAGTTACGCTGCGCGGTGGAAAGAAACAGACTATCTACTACTTCAGCAAGGATGAGCGTCCCGAAGGCACCGACCTGCCTTCAGGCATGGAAGTAAACGAAAACCCGCGCAACGGTTTCCTGACCGTCAAGCGCTCCCGCTAAACAGGTTCGCGCGGCCCACGGGGACCGCCCACGAGTACCCGGTTTGTCTTAGACGGACCGGGTATTTTGTAGAGAAATTTACTTAGCCATAGATAACGTGAATTGCTATAGTGGAAACAATGCCTAAAACGCCCATCCTCAAGGTAAAGGACCTGCGTAAAGTTTATGACGGTAAGCCCGCCGTCGACGGTATTTCCTTTGAAGTGGAGAAGGGCGAGATCTTTGGTATCCTCGGTCCTAACGGCGCCGGCAAGACCACTACGCTGGAGATGATCGAGACTTTGCGCGAGATTGACGGCGGCAAGGCGACCGTCGACGGCATTGACGTAGCTACCCGGCCCAACGACATCAAGCAAATCATCGGCATCCAGCCGCAGACTCCGGCCTTCCAGGACAAGCAGAAATTATCTGAAATCATCGAGATGTTTGCCGCTGCCTACGGTGAAAAGGTCGATGCCAAAGAGTTCCTGGATGACGTCCAACTGGGCGAGAAAGCCAATAGCTTCGCCGAACAGCTCTCCGGTGGCCAACGTCAGCGCCTCAGCATCGCAGCCGCTCTCGTGCATAATCCCAAGGTCTTCTTCCTCGACGAACCGACCACCGGTCTCGATCC
The DNA here is from genome assembly GCA_035573115.1 of Verrucomicrobiia bacterium. Lineage (GTDB taxonomy): Bacteria > Patescibacteriota > Saccharimonadia > Saccharimonadales > UBA4665 > DATNAB01. The sequence continues at coordinate 15,377 of DATNAB010000095.1, read as the reverse complement.
TCAGGCCCGCCGCAACCTCTGGGAACTTATCGAAGAGGTCCGCGACCGCGGCGTCACCGTCATCCTGACCACGCACTATATGGAAGAGGCCGAGCAACTCTGTGACCGGGTGGCCATCATGGACAGCGGCAAGATCATCGCGCTCGACACGCCTAAGAAGCTGGTCAAGCAATTGCTGAGCCGTGGCTTTAAGAAGGAGCAAGTGGTTGAACAGGCCAACCTGGAAGACGTATTCATTGACCTGACCGGTAAGGGGCTAAGGGGAGAATCATGAATTTCCGCCGCCAGATGTACACTGTCGTCGTCTTCACTAAGCTGAGCACACGCCGATTCTTCCGCGACCGCCTGGCCCAGTTCTTCAGCATCCTTTTCCCGCTTATCTTCCTGTTCGTCTTCGGCAGCTTCAGTAGCGGCAACAACAATGTCTCCTTCAAAGTGGCATTGCTCGATCAATCCAAGACACCGTTCGCCAACCAGTTTGTCCACCAACTGGAATCCAAAAAGTCCTCGTTCCAGGTACAGAAGGATATTACCACCATGGACCAGGCCAAGAAAAAGATGAGCAAGAGCCAGATCGACGGTATCATCATCCTGCCCGCCAGTTTCGGTGCGGTGCAGCAGGGCCAGCACTACCCGACGGGCAAACTGCAGTTACTGTACAACCAAAGCAGCTCCGGCACCGGCGAGACCATGACATCGGTATTGCAGGGCATCTTTAATCAGATCAATAACAAGCTGACCGGCACGCAGCCGCCATTCACGGTCGACGGACGCACCTTGAACGAGAAGAGCCTGTCAGCCTTCGACTACACGTTCTCTGGATTGCTCGGCTTCTCCATCATCGGCTTGGGCATCTTCGGTCCGGTCAACGTCTTCCCGGAACTTAAGAAGCAAGGTATCCTGCGTCGTCTGCACACCACGCCGCTCCGCACCTGGCAATATTTCCTGGCGACCATGTTCAGCCAGGCCATTACTGGCATCGTGTCCATCATCATTCAGTTCGCTGTGGCCATCAAAGTCTTCCATCTCAAGATCGATGGCAACTATCTAGAAATACTCATCTTCACGGTCTTCAGTATTTTCCTGATCCTTGGATTGGGTCTGGCCATCGGTGGCTGGGCGAAGAATGAGCGCCAAGCCGCTCCGCTCAGCAACATCGTGGTCTTCCCGATGCTGTTCCTATCAGGCACCTTCTTCCCGCGCTATCTGATGCCGGAATGGTTGCAGAGCGTGACAAACTATCTACCATTGACGCCGGTCATCGACGGCCTCAGACTCCTGACCACCGAAGGTAAGCACCTCATAGATCTCGGTCCGCAGATCGGTCTGATGGCGATCTGGTTCCTGGTAATCTACACAATCGCCTTCCGCGTCTTCCGCTGGGAATAGCTAACACACGCCATTAATTGCAGCGCCACTTCTTTGCTGTTGGGGTATAAAAAATGGTATAATAGCCTGCTTATGACAAGGCACTTGGACCGGTCCGATGAAAGGCCTTCTCCGGACAGGGAGGAGGGCGTCGCTATGGGCCGGGTAGCTGAAGACCATACCCTCTGGCGAAGCAGGCAGGAAGCCTTGGAAGGGTTGGCTTCGACCTTGGGGCTGGTGTTAACTGGACGCCTCATCAATGACCCGGAAGAGGAGATCAGGAGCGCCGAAGTGATCCGTGACGTGCGTGCCCGTGTCGCTCCGGACCCGCGTCCCCCCGTGCGCAAACCTTCCGGTGAACAGCGGTAGAACGGCGTATAATTATAGCAATGGATGTGTTTGATGATCTTCCCAAGCCATTCTTCGTATTGGCGCCCATGGACGATGTCACTGATTCGGCCTTTCGCCGGATCGTCGGGACCACGGCTGCGCCGGACTTGTATTTCACCGAGTTCGTGAACGTCGACGGATTGCAGAGTCCCGGCCGCGCCAGGCTGCTGAAGAAATTACGGTTTACATCCTCAGAGCGGCCGCTCATCGCCCAGGTCTGGGGCAAGGAACCGGATAATTTCCGCGAGACGGCCCGCCAGATCGCCGATGGCAGCCTGGCGCACGAATTCGGTCTACCAGAAGGTGTAAACTTCGCCGGTCTCGACCTGAATATGGGCTGTCCGGTAAAGGCCGTCGTCAAGGACGGTGCCTGCAGCGCCCTGATTAATGACCGGCCGTTGGCTGCCGCCATCATCAAAGCTACCCAGGAAGGTCTGGCTGGCCGGCTGCCACTCAGTGTCAAGACCCGACTCGGTTTCAACCAGGTGGATCTCATCTGGATCGAGTTCCTACTAGGGCAGGATTTACGAGCATTGACTATACATGGTCGCACCAAGGCGCAGATGAGTAAGGTGCCAGCGGACTGGGATATGATCGGCCAGGCCCGTAAGTTACGCGATGAACTGGCTCCTGCTACCTTGATAATCGGCAACGGTGACGTCATGAACCGCCGTCAAGGTGAGGAATTGGCAGCCGAACACGGGTTAGACGGCATCATGATCGGTCGCGGCATTTTCCATGATCCCTTCGTTTTCGCCACTGAAAGCCCCTGGCCGGACCTCACAGCCAAACGGCGAATCGCTCTTTATAAAAAACATGTACAACTATTCGCCGCTACCTGGCAAAACCGCGAACGCCCGATCCATACCCTCAATAAATTCTGCAAGATCTACATAAATCACTTTGACGGGGCCAAAGAACTGCGCGAACGACTCATGGCGGCTGACAGTGCGGACGAACTCCTGAGTATCATGGCTGAAGCAGAGCGGCCGGAACTAGCGAAGACCGCCTGAGATCAGGCTGCTAGCGGCAGATTATGGATGCCGGTTTCCAGCTTGTCGGATAATTTCGCTATGTATTCCAGACCCTGATCAGACGCTGTGGCATGCACATGGGCGAATTCCTCGATGGCAGCCTCACCCTGGGCTTCCAGGCGCCCAGGCGTTTGTGCATCGACTTTCCCTATGCCGCCGGTGAAGTCCTTCTTGGTACCGGCTTCTTCGGCTGCTCCTACCTCAGCTTCAACGACCATGGGCTCCACGGCTGATAATTCGTCTGCTGGCAGCTCGGCGATGCGTCCGTCCAACACGCCCCGGATGGCACGTTGCTGGGCCCGCAAGGCAAGCCATTGCAGGTGTGCCCGTTCATCCATGATGTCTGGGCTGACGTATTTGCCATGCGGCGTAGCTTTGGCCTGCCGGGCGAAGGCCCGCGCCATCCGGACATCTATGATCGGTGTTTCACCTACCAGGTCGGTTTCTTTCGGTGCCCACCACGTAGCTTGTAGATAACTGTCGGTTGTCCGGCGGTAGAGATCGACCGTCGTGGCATCCAGACCGTGGGTATCCTCACGAGCCCTGGCCGCAGCATATGCCTCATTGCCCTGGGCTTGCAGTTCCTGCCAATCCGGCCTTGAGCGCTCCGGGGTATCCTCGACCTCAACTCCCAATCGGTCAAGTAGGCCGTCGACCTGGACGCCATCGGTTACATTTTCAAGAATGGGCAATTCGTCCAGCAGTTCCACCGGCTCGGCCACGCCAAGGATAGGCTCAGGCTCCGGTTGTTCACCGGGGCGTGGAAGTTCGGATTGTGCCTGGTCGGCGCTCATCGAGGTAACCTTTAACGTTTATATTTTATTACCTGCTTATGATTATACACCCATTATCTCTGTTGTCAAATATATTGACTGATAATTATTTAGATGTTCGGCCTGGATAGCTTGGAAGCGGTTTGTCAAGCTTACTTGACGGCCCGCTGGACCGTCAATTTGTCCGAACTCAGGCCGGCCCACCGGACTTGCAACGAGTTATCTCCAGGATTCAAGCCGGCCCCGTTCAGCTCGAAGGTCGCTTTCCATGCTTCATGAGGCTTGAGCTGGAAGCGCGTGACGTCGGTCGTACAAGTCCGTATGTCGGCTCGACCGTTCACGCTTAAATAAGGTTCGGCCCCGCAGGAGCTGGAGCCGCTCCAAAGATATGACTTCTGGTTCTGGTTAGTAAGGGTGAGCGAGAGTTCACGCGTGTCTGTCGGCAGGATCTTGTCCGGCACGCCGGCGATACAAAGCTGGACGCCGGATTGGACGCTACAATGGCTGGTGCCGTGGCCGGCCAGACTGCTGTTCTTATATATGCGAAAGAACGTCAGGCCCGAAGCTATAATGACGCCGGCCGCTAAGATCCAAAGGAACAGTACATAAGAATAGCCTCGCTGGTCACGGCGCAGGTTCATAGCAGCAGTGTAGCATAAGCGATTTGTTCGTGGTGGGGGTGCCTGGACTTGAACCAGGGACCAATCGGTTATGAGCCGACTGCTCTAACCACTGAGCTACACCCCCATAACAGATGTGAGTATAACAGATTTGGCATGGCATTATATAATATGACTTAAGGATATGAACATCAAAAACCTGCCGATAGAAAAACTGACTGGCTACGCCGAACGCTTGACCGACGTGCGCTTCCTGGGCCAAGTGCTGTTCGTGGTGCTGGTGCTCTTGATCAGCTGGAGCGGTATCAAGACCATCCAGACCAATTACGGCCTGCAGAAACAGATCTCAACCCTCAACCAACAGAACTCGGTACAGAAACTGGAGAACGACAACCTGGCACTCAAGAACCAGTATCTGAACAGTAATCAATATCTGGAGCTGTCGGCCCGCCAGAACTTCGGCTTGGCGGCACCAGGTGAGAAGGAGCTCATCGTGCCCCAGAACGTGGCCATGGCTTACACCGTGAACCTGCCTTCTAATAACACGGCTGGCTCTAAAGTGAAGCAGCCAGCCTACCAGCGCAATTTCCAATCATGGGTCGATTTCTTCCTGCATCGCCAGGATTCATCCAACTAACTCCCCTCGTTGACACTTTTACCCCTGTTTGCTATACTTTTTAAGCTCTTGCCGAGAGAACAATGACGCGGGGTGGAGCAGCGGCAGCTCGCGTGGCTCATAACCACGAGGTCGCAGGTTCGAGTCCTGCCCCCGCAACCATAAGTATTTTGACCTCTCATAAGGGGTCTTTTTCTTTTACTGCATGCTTGGCGGAGCCGGTACTTTGGGGTAGAAGATGTCGGTTCGCAATGGTTTATCAAAGTTTTGAACGTTTGGCGCGTAAATCTCCACGGTCATGTTGTAGCGGGGGTACAAACAGAGCATGGTGCAGTGGTTGACTTTATCAAGCTGGGTAGAGTCAATATACAAGGTGTTGTTGGTGACATAGATCTTGAGTTTCGACAGGTCGGGGTGGTCGGCGTAGTGGACATTAGCGGCGTAGGTGGGCGAGGAGATATAAGAGATGTCGATATTACCTTTGGTTGCTACTTTGTCGAACGGCTTGACGTTTTTGACACCGGTTGTATGCATCAAAGCCTGATAGCGTTCATTCACATGTGGCGCGGCGTCGGCCGCAAGCGCTATGGTTACCACCGATCCTGCTAAGAATATCGCTGCCAAGGCGCCCGTTATCCAGCCGTTGAGGGGCCACTTTCTTCTGAAGATAGCGATTCCCGCAAGAATCAAGAAAATAGATATCAGTATCGCCAAGCCCATTCCGATCCAGACCAATAGGTCTTCGCGGGATCCGACAGGGAATAAATTTTCCTGGAACAGCCGGCCATTATGCAGGGACATATATATACGGGTGACTGCCGTCGCGGTCAGTAGTGCCAAGCCAAATAGTACGGTACCGATACCGATCAATTTGACACAGATGCGAAATATTGTGTCGATAACGGCAAGCAGGGAGCTATTGATCTGCCGCGCTGTATTCGTTACCTCCGTCTTGCTGACGGAATCTTTAATGGCTTCAAGTGTTACGGGTTTACCACGCATCTGTAATTTTTCACTGGCGGTGGTAGCTGGTGGTATGAGCAGCCACGACAAAATGTAGAGTACGATGCCAGTACCGAAACTAAAGATTGTGAGCACGACGATCGCCAGCCGGACCAACACGACGTCAAGTCCGAAGTAGTTGGCAACCCCCGCTGCCACGCCGGCAACCAAAGCATTGTCAGGATCCCGGAACAGCCGTTTACTGCCGGCTTCCTGGGCCTTTTTTGATTCTTCGACAGGTTCTTCCTCGCTGAAATCTTCCGGTGTGCCGAGCTGCTCTTTTAAATAGTCGATATCTTCAGGCAACGCGACTTTTTCGTCCGTCACGCCACGCTCGATCAGAAGTTCCGACATACGGGATTCGATTTCATTGACAATTTCTTTGTCGCCAACCTTCTTCTGTATGTCTGCCAGGTACGTTTTTAGCTCGTGGTGTGCGTCGACCGAAATGGTGAATTGCTGACGGCTAAGATGAATGTGGGTAACTTCGTTCATTTTTTGGCTCCTTTCTCCAAAGCTTGGATTGAACGGTGTAACTTTCGGTAAGCGGCTTCCAGTTCGGCAAGCAGTCCCTTGCCATCATCAGTGAGCCAGTAATATTTACGCGGCGGTCCTTGTTCACTCTCCTGCCATTCATATGCTAAGACCCGGTCTTTCGCTAACCGGTTAAGCAGGGGATAGAGCGTGCCTTCAACGACAATCAGCTCGGCTTTGCGTAACGCACGGATAATCTCAGAGGAGTACACTCTGCCATCTTTGAGTAGCAGTAACACGGCATAGGTTAATACGCCTTTCCGCATTTGCGATTCAGATTGACCAGCGGCATCTTTATCAGTAGTTTCATTCATACACTACTATGTTATGCAAGATAGTATATAAAGTCAAGATGTTGGCTCCACTCTGAGAAGCGTCTCTTTTTCATGTAAGTGATATAATTTCCTCGAGATGATTTTTACAGAGAAGCAACAGTACGAACTTCTGGCCTCCGTCTCGGCCAGAGGCGAGATACCCGTGAAATTCGTATACCTCAACGAGGGTGCTGAGAAGTGGGATGAGATCTACAAGCAATGGGCGGAACAAGAAGGCGTCACCGATGAAGAGATGCGCCTCCTGCTGGCTCATATGGATAGTTTTATAGCCGCTTTTGATAATCCCGAAGGTCTGAACCTGATCGACCTCGGCTGCGGCAACGGGGTGCCAGCGGCTCGCATTATCAGCAAGTTGCGCGAAAAGGGTCTGCGAGTCAATTATGTGGCGGTAGACATCAGTAAGGAGATGATCAAGCTTGCTTCGGATAACCTGTTGAAGGAATTTCCCGATCTGCCGATCACTCGTCTGCTTACTGACTTTGAGAAAGACAGTCTGACCGACGAACTGCTTAATATAAGGCAACAGACCAATTACCCAAACCTACTCATAAATCTTGGCAACACACTCGGCAATTACGTTAATGTCAGCGCCGTATTAACCAACTTCCTGGAATCCATGACCGTGGATGATTATCTGCTGATAGGCAATGGATTGGCCAATGATTATAACCCCCAGAAAATAATAGATACCTACAATATCCCGGTGATCATCGATACAGTGACTTCGCCGGCGCGCTCACTCGACATCTATAATGATAATGATGATTTCAAATATATCTGGAGCACTGCGAAGAACAGGGTGGAGGGCCGAATAAAACTGAGCGATAGCAAGCAGGTTACGCTAGCTCAGCAAAAAGTGAACCTGGACAAAGGCGAGCAGGTGCTCGTCCATCATTCCTATAAGTTTTCAGAAGCTTCGCTGACTAAGATGCTGTCCGACGTAGGATTCAGGACGGAGCTGCTCACGACCAACAAGAACCGCAGCCATATCTTGGTGATGGTCCAGCCGACCCGTTATAGCGTCGCCTGATATTCTCTATAGCGGACGTTTCCCGGGTGACCAAGCACGTCTAACAGGAACTCCTTATGCGACCCGAAGTGGCTGCGCTTGACCTCGAAATCAGTAGCCAGATCCTGTTTAAGACCTTCGAGCAGCTTTATCGCCGACGCAGAATCCAGCAGGTTATTCGACAGGTGGGCGAAAGGCAGGATTACGATTGATTTTCTGCCGACGTCCTGAGCCATCTTTGCCACATCTTCCCGCAATGACTTGGTAGCGTCTTGCGTGTCACCCTTTTCGGCCGTTATCAGCACTACCACGCAGTCCGTTTGCGATTGTTCAGGTTCGGTCACTGGTTCCGGCTGCACATCAAGAGGCCTATTGGCGAGTAAGCCCACCTTCATGTGATAGTTCCTGCAGTGAAGGAGCAAAGCTTTCATTATTATGAAAACTATATCACAGCGAACGTCCCTCTTATGAAGAGGTGCTTCTCGCTCATGCTTGCAATTTTCTATTTCAAGAGTAATATTGCGTAATATGCCAAGTTATAAGTATTTTCCAGACGGTTTCGCGGAAACGATGACACGGCAGGAGATGGGCATTATCTACGATGCTCTTGATCCGCAGGTCCATGAGCTTGTAGAAGAACTCCTGGATTTTGACGGTGACGGTTTTCTGGCCACGGTCACTGACCTAGCGGATACTCCTGAGCTTGCCGTGCGTGCGCTAAGCCTTAACGTGGGCAGAACCCTGCCTCAATACGGAAGAACTCAGGGACTGCGGGCTCCGAGACAACACATTGGTGAAACCAGAGTGATCGAGCCTGCAGATGCATTTGTCGTAGTCGGCGGCCCGCATACGAACCACCCCAACCCAAGCTTCACCAGCATTCTGCACAGGGCTGATAGCGTCGAAACGGTCGATGCCCATACCAGGCTGCGTCTTTCCTGTAACGACTTCGCAGGCATTGCCATAGCTGGCGTTGTGTAGAGATTTACTTCCTGTTCATGCTTGCAATCAGGCTATGAGCGGGTATGATGGCAAGGAATATGGGCAAGCTTGAACAGCAGAGATTTACAGGTACTCACTCCGCGGAAGATACGTGGCAGGCTCTGAACACGCCCTTAACCGGCGACCTTGGCGAGGCGGTCAATCCCTTCGTCACCATAAGTTATGAAGGTCTGGGCGACGAAGGGCTGGTCCGACCGGGTACGCTCATCGTCTATATCCCTGATACGGAGAGGATCAGAACGCATTTGGGCGCTATCGCCGACATGTTGCCAGACGACGTAGCCATGCGGGTTGAGGATTACGATCCTGACGCGAGAACCAGACGGGATGTGGTTGTAAGCGACAAGTACGGTGGAGAGTTACGCTACGGCGTCGAGGATACCGGAGAAACTGGATTGCTGACCGTGGAAGGCGAGCTGCTGCTTGGCGGTATGTATAAGATGGTCGATGGTACGATCACTTCATACGCTCAGCGAGGACTGGCCGCCCATTATGGCCGGGTCCTCGAGCATGTCCCGACCATTCTCGGACAGGACGCTTAGGCAGCTGCAGCTGGAACCAACAGGTTATCTTCCGGTAACGTACCTACGCGTTGCAGGACGACCACCCCATAGTGGTCGACGTGCCGGGACTCGCCGGCCCAAGCTTCATGGATGGCTTGTGAATAAGGCGTGCCAGTAAGGGCGAGCATGGCCGGACTGCGATGTATGCCGTCATGCAGCTGATTCGACAGATTTCTGAGTTCAGAGGTAATGGCGCCCCAGGTGGCAGTCACGTCTATGGGTGAGTCCCGATGTGCTGAGGGTGTGATTGGTTCTGAGAAGGGCACGGACGTCACGTCGTAATCTGCTGCCAGCGTGTTGCCGAGAAGCTCGAGGACACGATCCCGCCGGCTGTTCACAGCCGGATCCTCGACGGCATCTTCAGGCAACACCGGCCGTAATTCGATCGCCGTGTCGGGGTCAACCACGCCGACATCGACCAAGGTCTGAACGGTCGAGGCGGCCCGGGCTTCCAGTTCGCCGTCGTCTTTCGGCCCACCGTCGGTGTCCATGAGATCGCCGCTCACCGCCAGCCTGCCTTCGAACCTTCTGAGATAATCTTGCTGCCGCCGCACAGCCGGTGATATGTAAACGCCAGGCCACATGCGCTGGACGACACCGCCACTGACTTCGCGGGCAAGTCTGCCGGCTCCGTGAGCCGCGGCTTTCGTCGCCTCGCCGCTTAATTCAAGTGATGTACTGAGAGCATTCGCCATAGGCGCTCCTTCCGTTCAAAATTTGTGAATCCTACAGCTTATGACGGGGAGCTGGGAGCGGTCTGTAAATTTACTTACTATGGCTCTGTGCTTCGGTGACCGGCCGACCGGGGAAGTTATCCTGCAGGCTGACCATCCGGCCAAGCAGAACCTGGCCCGTACGGTTAAGCCCTGTCGGCACTCGCAGATGCAACGCCATCAGTCGTTCTTCGGAGACAGGCAGGGAGAGTAGGCTGCTGGCACCGGCTTCAGGATCAAGGCCCCCCGTCGTGAAGTCGTTCACTGCGTGGTAGGCGGGCAAGCGTGCGCCGTGCACGGTGATCAGGCCGGTCTTGAGATCGGTCGGGTCGGTCGAGTTCTGCATGCGATAGTTCAATATGTCACCGATCTGGGGCATGAGTTGTGCCCACGTCATGAAGGCCAGGTTGTCCTGGGCCTGCTGGAAACGGCTCACGTAACCTGGCAACTGCTCGGGCTGGCCACTGTTTCTGACGATGCTGCCAAACTCGTCGACGTCTATGCCGCCCGGCCAGATCTCGCTGTATTCCAGGATAAGCTTCTGGTTCGCTAGTGGCCGGCGGTAGAGGTGTACAGAAAGACGGTTCATTATATTTTGCAGTCCGCCGTACTTGTCTTCCGCATATTCGTCGGCCCCTTCAAAATATTCGAACGGCGCATAACCCGATGCCAGGCCGAAACCGCTGACAATGGCGTCGGGCCGGAGTGCATGTATGGCGACATTGGTCTTATATAAGGTGTCCACATAGTCTTCCATGGAGTGATCGAAGAAATGTTCCTGATCATTCGGCTCGTTAAGGATTACGAACCGGTCCACATGGGGCAGCGAAGCGGCGGTCAGCGCGGCCCAGTGGGGGAAGCCTTTCAATGTGGTTTCGGGACCCTGACCGAGGTTCACTACGATCTGCTCATCATGCGCGGTGGCGGTCTTGATATCGTGACGTACCATAGCGACATCATGCTGACTTTGTTCGCGGCTGATAGTCTCGCGGACCACGGTCATGCCAACAGCCTGCATGTCACGGTACAGGTGCGGATCGTCAGACGTCGAGTTATATGTGGCGATTCCGACCTCGGGTTCACCGGTATCGGGAGGAACTACCGGATCGGTGACCGTCGCGATGGGCGGTGTTTCTACCGGCGAGGTATCTCCTGTGCCTGGGTCGGAGTCGTCCAGAAGCGATGGATCGGCGCCATGGGCGATCGGAGTGTCACCATGATGTTCGGCGGCGCTAGCTACAGCAGGTGCCAGTAAGGCTACCAGCGACATGCCGGTGATGGCCAGTGCATTTTTGCCGACCTGGCGCCAGCTTGGACCAGGATAGTGATCGATGGGAGGAGCCGGAGTCGGTTCCGCAGACGTCGGTGCGTCGTCAACGGTATGTGAGGTTTCGTGAGGCATAGCTGCTAAGAGGTCTCCAGGCCGTACAATTCCGATTCTTTAATATACCATACAACTTGCATATGTCAATCAGCCGGACTCTTTGTCGAAAGCTTGGCAATGCACTTATTACCGATGACCGAACCGATTATCCCGGCGACGGCCGTACCGGCCAATTTGATGGGCAGAATCGATATGATAAAGATCAAAGCTACGGGCGGCCCGGTCATCGCTCCGAATACGCCAGCGATACCGCCGATGAGTACACCCGGGCTGGTCGTGCCGGACAGATTGGCAGCGATGAGCGCCATGGCCACGCCGAGATAGATCGATGGGAATACCAGGCCTCCCTGATATCCGGAAGCCAGCGACCAGGCGGTCGCCACCAGTTTAGCGGTCAGCAGACCGATCAGCGCCCATAGACCGTAAGCCGGTGCATGATGTAACAACATGGCCGAACCCTGGTTGCCGCTGAACTGGATAGATTCACCTGCCAGCAGATAGAGGAGGCCGATTGGCAGACCGAATGCCGCGCTTGAGATAGGCCACGGCAACGTGTCTAGGTGTTTGGTGAGGACGGCTAGCTGCAAGATGATATGCTTCAGACTCCAGCCCAATCCGGCGGCACAGATACCGACACCGACCGCCAGCGCTACATCGGAGAGCGAGGCATGCGGTCGGGCCGGGATGGTGCCGTAACCGGCAGTGCCGGGATCCATGAGCCATAGCATGGCGAATGCGGCGAAGCCAGCAAGCGTTACGATCGAAGCTGTCCATGGCGTCAGTCGTCGTTTCTGCTGCAACAGCAGGAGAGGGATGAGTATCGGGATGACCGAACCGCAGAAAGCCACCAACAATGCGCCGACGCTCGCTAGTATAAGCAATTGCACTACCTTCTGCAGACCCGTCTTCGCAGCGATCCAGGTGCCTAGGCCTGTCGAGAGCATGACCAGCGAAGCCTCTGGCCCCAGTGAAGCGCCGGCGATAAGGCTGCCTATGCCAATGGTGGCGGTCATGCCGAGACCCCCCAGCGATATCGATTTGCCCATGTCTTCCGAGCTCAAGGAGTCGAGCTTAGGCGGGCCGATACGCTTTCTATGTGCCACGCGGAACAGCGCCGACAATCCGATGCTGAGCACCACGGCGAGCGGTACGACCACCCACCGGTACTTGTCGCTATCGAACAGGCCATTCCATACATAATCGGTGCCATGGTTGACCGCTAGCTCGAAAAGCTTGAAGACGATCGCGTTAATGACGCCGATCGCTACGGCAGCCCCCAGCGTTGGCAACTTAGCGCGCTTTGCCATGCTCTCGCTTACGGGTCCGGATTTCCGCCCGGCGTCGCAACGTGACGCTGATGAAAGTGGTCACGATTCCCACGCCGATGAAGATGTAGAAGGTCGTGAACAACTTGCCGAAGGTCGTGTGCGGTACGAGGTCGCCGTAGCCGACGGTCGCCAGCGTTATGACGCTGAAATAATAAGCATCGACCCATTTAAAGTGCTCGACGAAATGATAGACGACAGTGCCGAGGCCGAGGACGAACAGGGTAGTCAGAACGAGTAAACGGTAGGCGTACCGGCCAACATTCTCCTGTCCCATACGGCGATTATAACATCGTTATAGTAGGCAATTTTATTGACATTTAGGCCGACGAGTAAATAATAGAAGCGGGGAACAACAAAGGAGGATCTTATGGCAAGTCAACCAACTGGGTGGGTTGGCTGGGTATACTTTGCCGGTATGCTCATGCTCGTGAGGGGTGTGTTCGATATCTTTTTGGGTATCTTGGCGCTCGTCCACAACACGGTCTTTTTAGTAACAAATAACGGACTGGCAGCCTTCAACTTCACAGCTTGGGGCTGGATCGACATCGTACTGGGAGCGGTTCTTATTGCTGCCGCCGGTGCGGTTTTCAGCGGTCGCATGTGGGGCCGTCTGGTGGGTGCATTGATGGTAGCTCTGGCGCTGGTCGCCAACCTGGCGTTCCTGCCGGCCTATCCGATCTGGTCAATTCTCGCCATCATCATTGATGTGCTCATCCTGTACTCGTTGCTGGTGCATGGCGACGAAGTCAAGGCCTAACAGACAGCGTAACTTCATAACCGCAAAAACCCCGTCTTCCCCGCGGGGTTTTTGCTTTTGTGACATTTCGCACATTTACAAATTTCAAATAACGGTATATAACAGGCTTGTATAACAAGGAGGGCGTCATGGACGTATATAACCTGAGAGAAATGTGGGGCGCACTAGCATTAAGAGGAATGGTTTCCATTCTCTTCGGCATCGTGGCCGTGTTCTGGCCGGGATTGACGATATTGACGTTGCTGTACATTTTCGCGGCATACGTCATCGTGAACGGTCTGATTAATGAGGTGGTCGGACTTGTCAACGTAGGGAACGCCGGTGGCTCATTCTGGGCCCGCGTGCTCTTAATACTACTTGGCATGGCGGAAATCGGCGTCGGTGTTTATCTGTTCCGGCATCCGCACGTCGCATTTACGACGCTGGTCCTGCTAATCGGTCTGACGCTGATCGTAGCGGCTCTGGTGGACCTGTTCGCCGGCCTCTTCGGGAATCATGAGAATGGCCATCGTGCGGTCTTGGTGCTGACGGGTCTCGTCGCAGGTATCGCCGGCGTCATCATGCTTTTCCAGCCGGTCAAGAGCGGTGTGGCATTCGTCTGGGTACTTGGCCTGTATTCGCTGATAACCGGACCGCTGCTGCTGGCTCTGGCCTATGAGGCGAAGCGCACCCTGAGTTCAGGCCGCCGCGCCGCGCGCTAATAAGCTCGCTTACATTTCAAAGTCGTACCACCTCGGTCTGATGTAGGTTACAATGGGGCCATGGCAGGACTCAGCATCGCACCGGCGAACGGCCAGCAGAATGTCACGCAGAATCCGCAAACGGCCCCTAAGCAGCCCGTCGGTTCGACGACCCAATCCAGCAACGTGCAGCCGGGCACGGCCGACAGCTTACTGACCAGCCGGCAGGGAGTTGGTCTGCACAATCAATCGCTAACCACCGTCAGTCTGGCAAATACTTCCACGCAGACATCTGTACAGCCGGCCACACAGACAGCACCGGCCAAGCACCAGGTGAGTGCCGTGGCTATCAGCGTGCCGATCGTCCTATGCTTGGTTGCCATCCTCGCCTTCTGGATTGTCAGGCGTTCGGCAAAAAGCACAACGAATTATTAAGATTGCATCTTGCGGCGCCGATACGCCGGGCAGTATGATACAAGCCGAACCTAAAAAAACAAAAAACAGCAGAAGGAAACGAAATGAAAGGTAAGAACGGTTTGGCATTCGAGTTGGTCTCCACGAGCAACTCCGGTTTAATCAAGATCGATCGCTGGCTCAAGAAGCTTTAGCTTTGGGCGGTTTCAGGAAGTACTTGCGGGCATAGCTGCGAATCAGTACGGCCACGAGCGTGATGCCGTAGAACCACCACACAGATCGGTACCAGCCGTTCTGTAGCTGGAGGCCGAGGCGTAAGCCGTGGTAAAAGATGGCCAACATGGCCACATCGCCGGCCTCGGTGACGAAGTGCCACCACGACCGCTTACCGTAGATTCGGTGGAATTCGAACGCCAGGAACACCAGCAAGCTGGCAGTGCCCAGCAGTGTTACCCAGCCGAGACCGGGCGCCACATAGCTCTCATAGCTGTGGGGTGGTAGACCGAAGCCATCACGGAAACGCTGATAAATCAGCAGTCCAGGATGCAGGCAGATCAGTATCAAGACGGCGTAGCCTGTGTAGCGATAGTACGCGCGTAAGACTTGCGGCGGCAGATGGATCAGTTGCCGGGCCGTGCCGGCAACATAGTGCGTCCACATGAGACTGTAAGCCACCAGTCCAAGCACTGGGAAGAGGAGGTAGGCGTCGAACGATAGGTGCCAGTTGAAACTCTGGCCCCACACGATGACTGCTAAAGCGGTCACTACGGCGCCCAGGCACCAGGTGGCGATTTGGAAGATCCGGGCTTTATCCACGACTTGTTCGCCCCTTTGAATTACTGGACTTTAACCGAG
>DATNAB010000094.1:0-11926 GCA_035573115.1 Verrucomicrobiia bacterium | reverse complement strand
AGTGCCCAGACGGTTGGTGCCACTGCAGCCGGCTACGCTGGACGCTACTTCTTCGATGGCGAGATCGAAAGCTACTACCGCATACCGGCCCGCATCCGGGCTGTCACTAAGCGCGACATCGTCGATGTGGCGAGGGCCATGTTCGCCGAAGAACTGTGGGGCTTCGGCGTCCTCGGTAACTGTGGTGAAGCCTTTGCGGAACAACTCCGCAAGGATATTGGCACACTCTGGAGCGCCTGAGCCTCCTGGATTACGCAAATTGCTTTCATCAATCCTCTGCCAGATGTCTGCCGTTTGTCTGCACAGCAGGCAGACATCTTTAACCTCTAGCTGGCAGCAGGGCTGGTATACTTGAAGAACAGATGGACGAACAGAAGCGAGCGGCAGATTTGAAGCAGGAAGTCGGGCAGGCCATGCGCCGGCTAGACATCGACCGACAGGGGCAAGAGCTCATTAAGCTGCAGGAGGCTTCGCGGCAGCCTGATTTCTGGAATGATTCCAGCGCGGCCCAGGTGACGATGAAAGAGATCTCCCGTCTGGAAGCCCGCACCAACCCCTGGTTGGAGCTCAAGCAGGGAATCGACGAGGCCACCGAGATGCTGGCACTCAAAGACTCCAGCCTGCAGGCCGAATTGAAGGACCAGCTAAGCGGGCTGGAGAAGAAATTCGACGGGCTGAAGGCGGAACTACGCTTCAGCGGCCCTTATGATGATCATGACGCCATTCTCAGCATCTATGCCGGCGCCGGCGGTACCGATGCCCAGGATTGGACACAAATGTTACTCAGAATGTACAGCCGGTATTTCGAAAATAACAGATGGGACGTGAAGGTCGTAGACGAATCGCCCGGCGATGAGGCCGGTCTCAAGAGTGTCACGCTCGAGGTCCAAGGCAGCTTCGCATATGGCAAGTTAAAAGGTGAGCATGGCGTCCACCGCCTGGTGCGACTCAGTCCGTTCAATGCCGACAATCTGCGTCAGACCAGTTTCGCCAAAGTCGAGGTCATGCCGATGGTCGATAAGCCGGGCGAACTGGAAATCGACGATAAGGATCTGAAGATCGACGTCTACCGCAGCGGCGGCCACGGCGGCCAATCGGTCAATACCACCGATTCAGCGGTACGGGTGACGCATCTGCCGACCGGTCTGACCGTCGCCATCCAGAACGAACGCTCCCAACTACAGAACAAGGAGACAGCGATGACAATCCTGCGTTCGCGGCTGGCCCAACTGCAACTTGAGCAGCACGCTGAGAAACTAGAAAAGCTAAAAGGTCCCAATCAATCGGCAGAGTGGGGCAACCAGATCCGCAGTTATGTTCTCCACCCCTATAAACAGGTCAAAGATCTACGCACCAGATATGAAACATCTGATCCGGACAAAGTGCTTGATGGGGGCCTCGACCCGCTCATCGACGCCTATCTGGAACACACGCTGACAGGTTCCTAGGTCTCACCGCGGCCGATCGACCGATGATTGCCTTCAATCACACCACCAGCCAGCTCAGTTATTTGCGAAGTCTCAACTCCCATACTCGTATAGTAGAGCAACCCATTCGATATACAAACAGCTAAAAAATGGTATAATCGTTCTTTATATTCCTCACGACGGAGAAGCAATGCCACAACATAAAATACCAATCTACGCGAAGGCTCCGATGACGAGGCGGACCGGTGCGTTATTCGTGCATGAATATGGCGGCTACGAGACGGTCGAAGATTTCGCGGATGATCTGCCCGAAGGCGCGCGAGTGCTCGACGTTGGGGCAGGCAAGTCTGCGTTCGGTCTCAACGTAGCCAGGTGGCGCGATGATGTGGAGTGGACGAACGCCGACATACGTTACAACATGCCGGGCATGCGGGAGTCGGTAGGCCGCCATGCTCCGCCTAACGTTAGATACGTACCGGCCGACGCGCTAAGGCTGCTCGATGCTTTTGAAGAAGGCGAATTCGACAGGGTGTTTTCAAACTGGATGATGCCCCACATAAGTATGGCTGGACGTAACGCCGGAGTGATAGCGGCCCGCAACATGCTGGCGGTGGCCAGTCCTGACGGTGAGGTAGCCGTCGCGCCATGCCGGCCGCGCGCCCCGGGTGTCGAAGGCAGGATGTTCATGGTGGATATGGCGGAACATACGCCTGCGGAGTTGGATGGGATCGCCGAGGATATGGCCGCCGCTTCACGCTACAACCCAATCGGCGCCGGTCTGCAGTACCTGGTGAACCAATTAGCCCATCGTATAGAACCGGAAAACGCCATACAGCCCGAGCATATGCCGACCGGCGGTGCAGCGACTGATACCGGGCAGATGCTATAATAAAGCTAATGATATTGCTCGACAGGGTAAGTAAGAAGTATCCGCGCGCCGAGAACCATGCTGCGTTGGAGCGCATCACGCTGCACATCGATCCAAAGGAGTTCGTGATTGTCATCGGGCAAAGCGGCGCCGGTAAGACGACCTTGCTGCGCCTGCTGACGCGCGAGGAACGCCCCACCTCCGGCAAGATCATCGTCGGGGGCATCGATTATGACAAACTGAAAGACAAGGACATCCCGATGCTGCGCCGCAAGATCGGCGTCGTCTTCCAGGACTTCAAACTGCTTCCGAACAAGAACGTCTTCGAGAATGTGGCCTTCGCGCTCGAGATCGTCGGCATCAGCAATCGCGAGATCCGCCACACCGTTCCAAAGGTGCTCGACATCGTCAATCTGAAGGGCAAGGAAAAACACATGCCGATGGAGCTATCTGGCGGCGAACGTCAGCGTGTGGCCATCGCCCGGGCAGTGGTACGTCAGCCGCGTATCCTGGTGGCCGACGAGCCGACCGGCAACCTCGATCCCAAGCACGCTTGGGAAGTTATCAAAGTGCTGGAGAAAATCAATCGCTATGGCACCACGGTACTGCTGACTACCCATAATCAGGAAATCGTCAACAAACTGCGACGCCGGGTCATCACCATAAAAGATGGTAGGATCACTAGCGATAGGGCTAACGCGACATACAACGGCAAAGCATGAAGCAACGACTGATCACACTCTCACGCATCGTCCACACGGGCACCGTCAACTTTATCCGGAACGCCACATTAGCGGTGGCGGCCATCGCCGTCATGGTGGTCACGCTGACCATCGTGCTGTTCTCGGTCATCACCAACGCCACGTTCGAGAACACCATCAAGCAAATCACCAATAAGATCAGCGTCTCGGTCTATTTAAGCGATAGCACCACTGACGCCCAGGCCAAGCAGTTGGTGGCGCGTCTTAAGCAACAGCCCGAAGTCAGCAGGGTCGTCTATCTGGATAAACAGCAGGCGTTACAGGCATTCGTCGATAGTAATGGTAGTAATACCAATCTCCAAGTGGCGGCAACCGAGGCCGGCAACCCGATTCCGGCGACTATCAACGTCTATCCGCGCAATCTGAACGAGGTCCAGGAGATCAAGGATTATCTGGTCAAGCCGGACAACAAGAAGCTGCAAACGCCTGAATCCCCATCTTATAATGGCGATCGCAAAGAGGCCATCGACAATATCACCCACGCCACGAATGTGCTACGTAAGATCGGCATCGTCACAGTTGCTGTGTTCGCAGTCATCTGCGCCCTGATCATCTTCAACACCATCCAGATGGCCATCTTCAACCGACGCAGCGAGATCCAGATCATGCGTCTGCTCGGCGCCAGTACCTCATACATCCGGGGCCCGTTCGTGGTAGAGAGCGCCATCTATGGTTTGCTATCGGCTGTCTTCTCGGTGCTGATCGTGAACTCGGTATTCCTAGCATCCAGCAACGCGCTCCAGGCCAGCTCCTTGGGGCTGCTCGATATCCATTATGCCAACGAATACTTTGGCGATCATTTCTGGGAACTTTTGACCATGCAAATCGCTATTGGTATAATCATTGGAACGGTATCTTCAGTAATAGCGACCCGCCGTTATCTGAAATTTAAAAGCAAATAACAGTTTTAAGCGACGTTCACCCCGGCCGTTCAGACAACGGTCCGGGGTTTCGTCATCACTAGACGGCCGACGGGCCGGGAGGGGAACCCTACTTGATTAGCTTCAGCGTACATGATAGAATTCAAATGAGCATAACCAAGATCAAAACTATGCCAAAACAAAAATATCAAAAAAGTCTCTTTACCATCGGGCGTCGCATCATAAGCGTGCGCACTGTGCTGGCGGTCGTGGCGCTGACGGCACTGGTCGGTGGTGCTGCTATCACTCACGCCGACAAATACGATGAGCAGATTAAGGCTCTCAGTGCCGACAGCGCCGCCAAGGCCGGTGTCCTAAACGGCCTGGAAAATCAAGCTGGCAGCTATCAGGCTGCCATCGGCCAGTATCAGACCCAGATCGACGCCCTCCAGACCCAAATCAACGCCAACCAGGCCCAGCAGGCCAGTCTGCAGCAACAGATCGTTGAAAAGCAGAACGAGGTCACGCAACAGAAGGGATATCTGAGCGAGGACATCCGTAATATGTACGTCGACGGGCAGCTCAGCACCATCGAGGAGCTGGCTACCAGCAAGAACCTCAGCGATTATGTCGACAAAGAAGAGTACCGTACCTCTGTCCAGAACAAAATTGATGCCACCATCAAACAGATCGCGGCGTTGCAGGAACAGCTGCAGAAGCAAAAGACCCAGCTTGATCAATTAGTCGACTCCGAAAAGGCTCAGAATGCCCAGCTTGCCAGTGCCCAGGGCCAGCAACAACAGCTTCTGTCCTATAACCAGGGTCAGCAGGATGCCTATAATCAGCAGATTTCTGCGAACAGCAGCAAGATCGCCAGCTTACGCCAGCAGCAGCTGGCCGCCAATGCCCGCTTCATCGGCAGCATCCCGGGTGGCGGTACGCCTTGTGGCGGCGGTTACCCCTCGGCCTGGTGCAATGCTCCGCAGGATTCCATCATCGACAGTTGGGGCATGTATAACCGTGAGTGCGTCAGTTACACCGCCTTTCGTGTCGCTGCCTCCGGCCGCTACATGCCGTATTGGGGCGGTCGCGGCAACGCCAACCAGTGGCCGGGTGATGCCCGTTCTGCCGGTATCCCAATGGATTACGGCGGTGGTGCCCGTGTCGGCGACGTAGCCATCAGCACTGCCGGCGCCTTCGGTCACGCCATGTATGTCGAAGGTGTAAATGGTAACGGCACCGTCTTCGTCAGCCAGTACAACGCTGCCCTGAACGGCCTCTATTCGACTAACACCGTCAGCGAATCCGGCCTCTACTTCATCCACTTCTAGATCGCTTCGCACGTATAGCGCTTACGCTCCGGGCTGCTATAATGGTTGCTAATGCAACCGGGAAACAATAGGGAACAAGCGGCCCCGCCGCGGCGTCAGAAATGGCTCAAGCGTGGTACGGCCGTGCTCGTGCTGGCAGTGATATTCGGTGTCGGCTATGGCTTCGGCGACGGCACCATCAGCTGGCATCAGCATAACGCCGTATCTGGCAATCTGCCGAACAAGCTCGACTATTCAAGCGTCAATGAGGTCTATAAGTCTCTCAAGGCGAACTACGATGGCAAACTGACTGAGACGCAGCTCGAAGACGGGTTGAAGCATGGTCTGGCCGCCTCGACCAACGATCCCTACACGGTCTATTTCACGCCGAAAGAGGCCAAGGACTTCAATAACGAGTTAAACAACTCTTTCAGTGGTATCGGCGCACAACTGGGGCAGGACAGCGATAAGAACCTTGAGGTCATCGCGCCCATTAGCGGCCTGCCGGCCGACAAGGCTGGAATCAAGGCCGGCGACCTGATCACCAGCATCAACGGTACGTCAACCAGCGGCATGTCGGTTGATGACGCCGTGAACCGTATCCGTGGTCCCAAAGGCAGCAAGGTGACGCTGCAGGTCGTGCGTGATAAGTCCCAGACACTGAGTTTCACCATCACGCGCAATGACATCACACTGCCGAGCGTCAACACCAAGACGCTCGATGGCAATATCGGGTATATCCAGATCACGAGTTTCGCCGATGACACCGCTTCGCTGGCACAGAAGGCGGCTACTAGTTTCCAGAACCAGCATGTCAAAGGTATCGTCCTTGATCTGCGCGACGATCCAGGCGGCCTGCTGGATGCGGCCGTTAAGGTTTCCAGCCTCTGGCTACCCCAGGGGACCAACATTCTACAGGAGAAGCGTGGCAACGAAGTCGTGAACAGTTATAGCGCTCTTGGTGGCGACACGCTGCATGGGATCCCGACAGTGGTACTGATAAACGACGGCAGTGCCTCGGCCTCAGAGATCACCGCTGGCGCCCTGCATGATAATAACGCCGCCTACCTTATCGGCGAGAAGAGCTACGGCAAGGGCGTGGTCCAGCAGCTCATCAATTTCAAGGACGGTTCACAGCTCAAGGTGACGGTCGCCAGCTGGTACCGGCCGGATGGCCAGAACATCAACCACAAAGGCATCACTCCCGATAAGACGGTGAAGATTTCCGACACTGACACTAAGGCAGGCAACGACACACAGTTGCAAGCGGCCGAAAGCTACTTGAATAAATAAGCGGGTGCGCCCGCGGCGCCTCCTGAAGGTTTAGCGTCGCTGCGTCGTGAAGCCCATGGCGGCGATGGCCAGGGTGGCGAAACTATTGATGATAACCAGTTGCTGCACCGGCAGGCTTGGTGTGATTGCCAGCAATGTGGCAGTGCCCAGCCAGACGATGGCGATAACCCCTGCGGTGTAGGGGTAACGTACGTGGAAGACCAGGTTCGAGAAATCGCTCATGAGCCCATGGTACCAGTTATCTGACGGTAGAGGAAGGGATCGCTGTCGGCAATGCCCGCCAGCCAGGAACTAAGGAACTCCAGCGCGTATTCCGGTCGTGGCTCGGGATCGGTATCGCTCTCGGGTAGCCGACCACTTTCGGCCGTGGCGATTGCCCGATGCAAGCTATGGTAGACGACCGGCGTAGTCTGTTCGTGCGTGCCGACGGCCCGGATCACCTTGATGCAGGTACCGGCTGATTTCAGCATGTCCGCGGCATCGAGGTTGATGGTGATACCGAAGCGGTTCTTGTCGTTGATGGACTGGTTGAACAGGCGCAGCAGTAATTTCTGATCAAGCAGGTTGGTGACCTGCGGGTTCAGCTTGACCTCGTCGAGTGCCTTGCGGGCGGCTTCGCCGATCTTACGTATCAGAGTTTGCGGCTCCCAAGGAGTCAGCACACGGCCGGCCACGCTCAGCGCCTGGCTCAGCTCACGGTCGAAGAACTGCAGAGCCGCGATAGTGAAGGTACCGGGATCGAAACTGCCGGCGTAGAGCTTCTCATATTCCCGTAGCAGGTTCAAGAAGGCGTGCCGGTTGACCGGTGCCGCGGCGGCGATGCCGAAGTCGATCAGGCCGATCTTGTTATCGGACAGGAGTTTGACGTTGCCGGGATGGGGGTCGCCGATGACGAAATCGGCGGTGAGGATGCCAATCAACAGTTCGGTACCGAAGATTTCCAACTGCGTCCAGATGTTGGAGCCGACCTTCTCATAGACGAACAACGATGGCTCCTCGCCCATAGCCTGCGCCTGAAAGACTTCGGCCAGCGAGATGCCGCCGACCCGCTCCTGCACGATGATGCGGTTGCCCGATAGCTCGGCATAGGTCTGCGGCACGACTACGCTCTCATTACTGAGGAAGTAGTTATGGAACCAGGCGGCATTCTTGATCTCCCGTGGGTAGTTGGTCTCTTCGCGGACCGTGGCGATGAACTGCTTGTAGAGCTCGCGCAGATTGAGCGGGCCGCGTTTGCCGGCCAGCCCGCTCATTCGGACGATCCAGCTGAGTGTCCGCAGATCAGACTTCAGATTCTTGACTAGGCTGGGTCTGAGCACCTTGAGTACGACCTCGGTGCCGTCGCGAAGGCGCCCGCTGTACACTTGGGCGAATGACCCTGACGCGAACGGATGCAGATTGATGGTCAGAAAGTGCTTCTCATAATCCGGCAACTCCTCGTCCAGCAGTTCCGGCAGGTCGATGTCCTCAAACTCCACCGTCTCGAATACGTCGTATTCGTTCGGCCCCGCCCAACCTTTCAGGAAGTCGGCATCCAGCACCAGGATCTGCAGGAATTTGATATAAATCCCGCCCAGTCTTTGGAACGTGTGGAAGAGCAGACGGTTGGTTTCGTGCTTACGAGAGTTGCCGGCGAGCCTGAGTTTGAGGAGCTGCCAGCTGAGTTTGACCAGTAGTCTCAGCCGCGATCCCTTCATCTATTTCGCCCTGAACCCGATCCAAAACAAACCGACGGTCATGATCAGGGCAGAGTAATAAAGAGCCAGCACGCCGTTGCTGTGCCTGATGCTGAACGCCATCAGTATGATGGCTAGCCAGATCACCAGAATCGTCAGACAGACAAAGGCGTAGCGCATGAATCCTCCATTCACTGGCAATTATACAAGATATTAGGAGTTTGCGTTAGCTTATTGTCAAAATCTTTAAGCTTTTCCTTGCCACCAGATACGAAATACGGTAGCATAGACCGGAAAGAGAGGTTAGACGCGTGGCGCAAAAGGCGACCAAGTACGTATTTGTAACAGGAGGAGTGCTTTCCGGACTCGGGAAGGGTATCACGGCCGCCTCGATCGGCAACCTCCTAAAAGCTCGTGGCCTACGCGTCAATCTCCAGAAATGTGACCCGTACCTCAACGTCGACGCCGGCCTGCTGAACCCGCGCGAACACGGCGAATGTTTCGTGACCCGGGACGGTGCCGAGACCGACCTCGACCTTGGCCACTATGAACGCTTCACTGATAATGAGATGACCAGCTCCAGTTCGCTGATGGCTGGTCGCGTACTGCTCAAGCTAATCAAGGACGAACGGGCGGGCAAGTTCGAGGGTGATGATGTCCAGATTATCCCGCATCTGACCGGTGCTATCCAGGACTGGATCGTCAAGGCGGGAGAAGGCTACGATGTGCACATCGTGGAGATTGGCGGCACTGTCGGCGACTACGAGTCGCTGGCGTTTATCGAGGCCATCCGCGAACTCGGCGTGAAGGTCGGCCTGGAAAACTGCACTTATGTCCATGTGGTCTATCTGCCTTACCTCGGTGCATCCAACGAAATCAAGACCAAACCGGCGCAGAATTCGGTGCGCGAGCTTCGCGGACTCGGCATCGCACCGGACATCCTGGTCGGCCGCAGCGAGAAACCGGCACCCGCCGCCGCTAAGCGCAAGCTGGCGCTGTTCAGCGGCGTGCCCGAAGAGGCCATCGCGCTACTGCCGAATGCCCGCAGCATCTACCAGGTACCGCTGACGCTCGAGGATGCCGGTATCGCCGACGTCATCACCGATCATCTCGGACTCAAGGTCTCTAAACCGGATCTGAAGCAGTGGCGCGCCACCGTCGACCTGGCGACCGCCGATTATAAGAAGACGCTCAAAATCGGCTTCGTCGCCAAGTATATGGACAACACCGATACTTACATGTCAGTCTTTGAAGCGCTGAAAAGTGCCGCCTGGCATAACGAGTGCAGTGTCGATATCAACTGGATCGACGCCGAACAGTTCGATAAGCCTGATGCTGATATCGCCGCGGCTTTAAAGGGTTATGACGGCATCGTCGTACCTGGCGGCTTCGGCCAGCGCAGCCTAGAGGGCAAGATCAAAGCCGCGCAGTATGCGCTGAAAAACAAGCTGCCGTACCTGGGACTGTGCCTGGGACTGCAGATGGCAGTCATCGCCGCTGCCCGCAATGCTGGTATTGAAGACGCCACCACTTTCGAGCTCGATCCGAATGCCGAACACCAGGTTATCACTACCATGGATGGCCAGGAAGGTAAGCAGATGACCGGCGGCACCATGCGTCTCGGCAATTACAACTGTGAGCTTGAAAAGGGTAGCCTTGCGGCCAAGGTCTATGGTGAGGCCAAGATCGTCGAACGCCATCGCCACCGTGGCGAGTGCAACAATGATTACCGCGACCGGTTCGAACAATGGGGCATCCGCGCCACCGGCATCAACCCCGATAATAACCTGGTCGAGATTATTGAAGGCATTGACCATCCGTTCCTGCTGGCTAGCCAGTTCCATCCCGAGTTCAAAAGTCGTCCCGGCCGGCCGCATCCGATGTTCAATGGCTTCATCCAGGCCCTGCTGTAACCCCGCCTGAAGTTGCCAACAGTCGCCCGTTAAGTTACCATAACCTATATGGAAGAACCGACCGCCGCGCCCAAACCCCCGGCCACCGATCAGCCCGGCAAACACCCCAAGCGTATCCTTCTCGTCGAAGACGACGATTCACTGGCTAGCGTCTATGTCACCCGCCTGCAGGCGGAAGGTTTCGACGTACGTCGTGTGGCCGACGGGGAAGAGGCCTTGGCCAATGCCCGGACCTACAAGCCCGACCTGGTTGTGCTGGACGTTATGATGCCCAAGGTCAGCGGTTTCGATGTACTCGATATCCTGCGTAATACTCCCGAGACGGCCAATCTCAAGGTTATCATGCTGACGGCTCTGAGCCAGGAGACCGACCAGCAGCGCGCCAAAGAACTGGGTGCTGATGATTACCTGGTTAAATCACAAGTGGTCATCTCGGATGTCGTTGACCGCATTCGCCACCATCTGGGTATCGCCCAAGACTGATTAAAATTGCGGGTCTGAAGTAGCATCCACACTGCGAAAGACACCGTCAGCCTCATAGACGATGCTCCCATCGGCCCATTGCTCGCCCCATACCGCGGCCGCTTCTTGTCGAAGTTCAGGCAATTCCTGCTCGGCCGCCTCACGCCGCGGACTATAATTGCCGCAGCTGTCTGGACGTGTCATACCGATGAGGACTCTCAGGTTTCTGGCTACCACTTGCTTGATGAATTCGAGATGCTCTGGAGCTTCACTCTCCAAAAGACCCGCAACCTCTGATAACAAAAGGGGCTTCAGCCAGATAGGTCTCTCCTCGCCCCGTATCCAGACCAGGCCTTTTTCATCTCCCGTAAGGTGAGGGATATCATACTTATCCTTAGCCTCGAGTATTTGCTCGCGTGTAAGATTCCTCCATACTCCATGCCGCCACCCGGAGTTAGTCATACGCTCTGCGGCGTTCGGCGGGGTATTCGTCCAAACTCCTGGCGGAGCTACTGCTTGGGCTCCCAGTTCATGCGGCCCTATTAGTACTTGCCCCCTCGCGTCTATCGGTTGGACCAAACCAGACGACGTTTCTATCTGATCCGTCGTGATGACATGGGCTCCGGCTATTCGCCACTGCGTTATGCCGACGTCTTTCTCTGGCTTAGGGGGTCTTTCGGCCATAGCCTACGTGCAAGGGGCTTTATTCGACGGTGACTTCGGTGCGCATTACCGATTTGCCGCTGAAGAGGCGGACTTTGCGCTTGGTGAACTTCACGACGCCGTCACGGGTGGCATGGATGGTGTAGTTCCGGCTCGCCTTGGTGCCTTTGCCGGGACGCTTGGTCATGCCGACCTGGCGGACGATGACCTGGCCGACCTTGACCTTTTCGCCGCCGAACAACTTCACACCCAGGCGTTGCCCGGGGCTATCATGGACGTTCTTGGCGGTACCGCCGGCTTTGACATGTGACATACGAAGCTATTTCCTTATTATTACTGCGAGCCGCCGGGCGACGATCTGATCTTCACGGTGGTAGATGAGATCCTGGCTCCCCACGTGCTCGAAACTGACCCAATTATAGCCGAGATTCTCTATCTGGTCAATAAGGGGTAGCTGTTTGAAACCACTTTGGCTTATGTGCCAAGCGGGCAGGGCCAGGCACAGCCGCGTGTCGGGCGCCAGCTGGCCATGCAGATTCTTCAGGAATTTGCTGATGATCTGATTGCAATCGCTGATGGTCCGGGCCAGAATTTCAGAATCCGGTCGGGACGTGAAGGGGCGGCCCAGGTAGGTCTCCCCAGCCACTAGATCGACTGGCGGCTTCCAGGTGTAGCGGGTGGCATCGGCGGTTT
>DATNAB010000093.1:0-2328 GCA_035573115.1 Verrucomicrobiia bacterium | reverse complement strand
GTCAAAGCCTACGACATCACCAAGTACGACGAAGAGAACCTGCTGATCATCCGCAAGCAGGACGAGATCTTTCCTCTGATCTGGGCCATCACCGGCCAGGAACACGGCATCATCTATCAAACGCTGGCCCTGACCACCACCTGGCGCATCAGCCGCAAGAAATTCATCGAATTTATCACCAATAACTCCGATGCGTTAGCGCCTGTGCTAGATATGACGATGGAAATGTACCGCCTGCACGGTGAGCGCATCCTCAATCTGGAATTCCGGACTGTCCGCGAACGCATCATTTCCTTTCTGCTGACCATGAGCCAGCGCTTCGGTCAGGTCACCGACGACGGTCTTTTGATCGAAGTACCGCTGCGTCACCAGGACATCGCCAGCTCTGTCAACGCCACGCGCGAAACTACCAGCCGCGAGATCGCCGCCCTAGAGCGCAAGGGGCTCATCGATAACCGCAACTCCTTCACACTCTTGAAGAACGTCGACGCCCTGCGCAAATACCTGGCGTAGAGCGGCTACTTCCAGTTCAGGATGATCTTTTCTAGGGTCTGGAGCACCGTTTTGTGATCGGGTACATCGTGCTTGTCGTAATAATGGTCGGTATCGCTGTATTCTTCCACTACGTTCAGGCAGTACAGGTCATCGGCCAACACATGCATCCGGTCCACGGCCGGGACGCTGGCGAACGGCACGGCGAAGATCAGCTTCTCTATCCGGATGGGTTTGAGGAATTCATACACCAGATCGATGGAGAAACCTGTCTTGGCACCATCAGTCACCACGATGATATTGTGGCCACGTAACAATCGCTTGTCGATCGTGCCAGTGCTGCTGACCAGCTGGTTCATATCATGCATCTGTTGCAGCTTCTGCTGTTCGATGTAGCCGAAATTCTCGCCTGCGATCTCCTCGATCTCACCGTCCGAATACGTGTGATTGTAGGACAGGCTGCCGCTGGCGGTAATACCGGCGATGGCCACCGGTTCTTGCGGCAGTTTGATCTCGGCCGACATCAGCATCGTCAGCACGCAGTGCAGCTGCGTGGCGATCTGCGCCCCGACCATCACCCCACCATCATCGAGCGCCACCACGGCGCAGTTCTCATAACGGTATTTTTTGGCCAGTTGCTCAGCCAGCATCTGCCCGGCCTTCATGCGTGAAGCAAGATACATCTCCTCCCAAGTGTACACCAGTGCTTACGCTTTTCGTAAAAGATAGAAACGCTCCCGATTACCCTTGGCACCGGGTACTGCTGAGTCGGCCTTATCCAAGATGACGAGCCTGCCCTTGGCCCACGTCTCAAAGTCTTTGAGGATGCCGCGCCGGACGGTGTCGTTCTTGATCACACCCTTATGTTTGTGGCCGGCTTGCTCCGCTTCAAACTGCGGCTTGACCATGGCCGCAATCAGCGTCCGCGGTGTGCAGAGCCCCTTCAGGTGCGGCAGGATCTCCCTGAGCGAAATGAAGGATAGGTCCATGAGTACAAGATCCGGCTCCGCGCTCAAAGCATGAATGTCGCGGATATCGGTCTGCTCGTGCAGTTCAATCCTAAGGTCACCTTGCAGTTGCGGATGCAGCTGATCGGTGCCCAGTTCGACGGCGATGACCTTGGTTGCGCCGTGCTGCAGGGCGTAATCGGTGAAACCGCCGGTGCTGCTGCCGACGTCGAGCACGGTCTTACCGTTGAAATCCAGTTTGAAGCGTTCGGCTACCGAGGCCAGTTTGAGTCCAGCTCGACTGACATATCGGTCAGCGGCAGTAAGTTCAATGTCAGCGGCGGCATCGACCATGAAACCAGGCTTAGTCACTACTCGGCCGTTCACCTTCACTTCGCCCAGCTTGATATAGCTTTCAGCCTGGCTGCGGCTGCTCACCAGCTGCTTGTCGGCCAGGAGTTGATCGAGACGCCGTTTCATGGGGATTATGAACGACTGGGCCGTTTAATCTTTTATGCGTTCACGGTAGGCGCCGGTCGCTGTATCCACCGAAATGACATCACCCTGCTTGATGAAAGCCGGCACTTTGATGGTCAAGCCGGTTTCGAGCGTTGCGTCCTTGGTGATCGACGAGCTGGTGTCGCCTTTGACGGCCGTCTCGGTATAGGTGACCTTGAGTGGCACGTTCTTAGGCAGTTCCACGCTAATCGGGCGGTCACCCCAGAACTGTAGCTGCACCTGATCGCCTTCCTTCAGATAACCCGCGCCGTCCCCTAGCAGATCGGCCGGCACCTCGAACTGGTTAAAGGTCTCGCCGTTCATGAAGAAGAAGTTCGCGCCGTCGTTATACAGGTATTGCACGGATTGGGTCGTCACATCGGCGCTCTCA
>DATNAB010000092.1:0-6980 GCA_035573115.1 Verrucomicrobiia bacterium | reverse complement strand
AGCTGCCTCCTCGGTAGGAATCGGGACGGCGTCTTCATCTTCAGAGGCGTGATCGATGTTCAATACGCCGTCATCAGATTCGGCTGGTTCTTCTTGGGCGGCAGGACCGGCAGTGGCTTTGGAACCTGCCGAAGCACCCTTTTCCAGCTTGGTAGCAACCAGCTGCTGGTTGGCACCGGCCGACATCAGAGCGGCACTGGCGCTCATGGTCTGGGAGCTGGTTTTGTCGTTGCTGAAACGACCTGTCTCGGAAACAATACCGGTCAGCAGTGCCGTAGCGATTTGTTCGTCCAGCAGTTTAGCATCGAGGGCCTGGGCCAAATCGGTAACCAGCTCGCTGAGGCTGCTGGCGTGCGCGTCATTCCAGTTGATACTGCCGAGGCCACCATCGGCCGTCGTGTTGATGCTGGTAACAGTAGCATCATGCAGGATACGGCCGTGCGCGGTGATAGCTTGATCGAGATCCTGCTGCTGTTTGACGCCGAGCGCTACCACGACATCGACGTTGAAGTCGCCTTCGCTGAACTCCAGATCGTCTTCACTGAGCGAGGTCCGATAAGGGGTGATGAAGATACGGACCACGTCTTCCTCGACCTTGTAACGGAGCTTGTCAGCTTTTGCCTTATCCAGGGAGATGATGAAATCGCGCAACGAATCGGTGTTCTTTTCGAGCGTATCGTCCGGTTTAAGGAATTCGAGGGTGGATGGTACCTTGCCACTGAAGACGGCAGCAGCATGTTTGCCCTGCTTATTAAGCAGTAGTGTTAGGCCGATACAGCTCGCCAATTGATCCACGGACGGGTTGCGGCTGACGGTCACCAAGATGTTATTGGAACTCTGAAGCTTGTCTATAAGCTGCTGTTTGGCGTCGTCCATCTGTTATTTCCGGTTTTTATTTTAGGTATACGTTCACCTTGCAGCCTACCATAAAAGCTTACGGTTGTCCACCACTTTTTATGGTATGTATACCCCGACGGCAAGTAGACACACAAAAGACAGACATCGTCTGCCTGCTGGCGAGGTATTGTGTACATTGACGGCTTCCTGCTTTACAAAGAGAGGGCTTATCTGTTATAGTCTCTGTCTATGCCAATTATTAAATCAGCTAAGAAGCGTGTCCGCGTCGCCCGCAAGGCGGCCGTCCGCAACAGCAAGACCAAGCGCAGCCTGCGTGAGGCTTTGAAGGGATTCGCGGGCAAGCCAAGCGCCCAATCCCACAGCACCGCCCAGAGCGCGCTCGACAAGGCCGTCAAAAAGGGTGTGATCCATAAGAACAAGGCCGCCCGTCTGAAGCGTCAGGCCGCTGCCAAGGCCAAAGCTGCCGGTGTGAAGCCGGCAAAAGCCGCTGCCAAAAAGGCTGCTCCTGCCCCGAAGAAAACCGCCGCTAAGCCTGCGGTCAAGAAAACTCCGACCAAGAAGCCGGCTGCCAAGAAACCTGCTGCTAAGAAGTAATCAGCCGGTCGCCAGCGTCAGCAAGTAGTGCTGCAATGCTTCGTCCGGATCGGTATTGGTACGTTTGATACGTACATCGATGCTTACGAGTTCGTCGATCAGTGTTTTCAATCTGGCCAGGCTGAGATCGCGGGCCAGAGCCTGGGTCTTGCGGACCACGAAGGGATTCAGCTTCGCCTCTCTAGCAATCGCATCGGCCCCGCGGTCGCCGGCCGTCTTGACCACAGCCAACACATGCAGTTGCCAGGCGAACATGGCGATAATCTGGGGCGGCTCGACGTTCAACGCGCGTTGCTCGGCGTAGAGCCTGAGCGCACCCTTGGTCCGACCGGCGAAAGCCGCTTCGAGCAGCTGGAAGATCGTACTTTGCGGTGTGGCATCGGTCAGCAGATCGATGGTCCGGTGCGTGACGGCCGAATCATAGAGAAGTAATTTCTCCAGCTCGTTATTCAGCAGTTGTTGGTCGGTGCCGACGCGCTCAACCAGATAGCGGGCGTCACCAGCACCGATAGAACCGCCGCGCTCCTTGGCAACCGCGGTCAGCCAGCGCGCGAGACCGGCGGGATCGAGCATGGGAAATTCGCGGAAATCGCTTTGTTTTTTTAAGAATTTGTAATACGTGAGGCGCTTGTCGAACTTTGGTTCGACGATGATGACATCGGTAGATTCAGATATGTCACTAAATAATTGTTCAATCTGCTCGGTGATCTGTTTGTTGGTGCCGGGCTCGCGTAGGACGACCAGTTTTTTGTCGGTCAGCATTGGCGGACTGGTCAGCGCCTCCTGGATACGGGCTGGTGTGAGACCGTCACCGTCAAGGCGCTCCAATCCCAAGTCGCCGTGTGCCGCCACATATCCGTCGATAAGTCGACGGAACTCTTGATAGAGGGCGAAGGTATTGTCTCCCGTCAAGGTGATGACCATGCAGCCATTGTACCGCGCCCTAGGTGATAAACCTTACAGCCGGGGGACCGTTTTCTGCTATGCTACAAGAGTAACCTCACTATGCCGCAAGTTATAATCCTTTCCAATCGATTACCGGTCAGTGTCAAAAAGGACAATGGCAAGCTGGAATTTTACCCGAGTCTCGGAGGCCTGGCTACCGGCCTCTCTTCTTACATAAAGGATTCTAAGAACAAATGGATCGGCTGGCCCGGAATCGCCAGCGACGAGCTGAATCAGGCCGAACGGCAACAGATCGTCGACGAATTGGCTAAGCACAATTGCAGCCCCGTCTTTCTCACAAAGCGCGAGGTAGATAGCTTCTATAACGGCTACAGCAACAGCGTGCTCTGGCCGGTCTTCCATACCTTGTCTAGCCGGCATAAGATCGCGGATGCCGAACGCAAACGCTGGTGGAACGCCTACCGCAGCGTGAACCACCAGTTCAGTCAGGCGGCCCTAAACGTCGCCGAGACCGGCGACCGCGTATGGGTACACGACTACCAGCTGTTGCTGGTGTCGGAACTGCTGCGGGCGGAGCGTTCCGATCTGAACATCGGCTTCTTTTTGCATATTCCCTTCCCGAAGGCCAAGCCGTTCTCAAAGTTGCCAGAATATAAGAAGGTTCTGCGTGGCATGCTAGGCGCGGATGTCATTGGTTTTCACACGTCGACCTACGTCAATAACTTCTTGGAAAGCTGTCAGGAAGCCGGGCTGGCCCAGGCCGAGAGCAACATGATTACCATGGGCGATCACACGGTACAGATTGGTAACTTCCCGATGGGTATCGATTATGAGAAGTACGCCAGCGCCGGCAAGTCCAAGGCCGTGAAAGCGGCAGTGCGTAAGTATCAGAAGCGCTACAAGCGGCGCCGCGTCATCGTAGCGGTTGACCGGCTCGATCCGAGCAAGGGTCTCGAGGAGCGGCTGGAGGCATACCGGGCATTCCTGGAGATGGAACCGAAGATGCGGGGCAAGATTGTCTTCAGCATGGTAGCGGCGCCGTCACGGACCGACATCCCCGAGTATAAGAACCTGGCTCGCCGCTTGCAGCGGATCGTCGACGAGATCAACGAGACGTACGGCACGGACGATTGGCAACCGGTCGATTATATGAACGTGTCGGTGCCATTCGAAGAGGTGACGGCGCTTTTCAAGATCGCCGACGTAGCCTTCATAGCGCCGCTCCGTGACGGCATGAACCTGGTCGCCAAGGAGTTTATCGCCAGCAAAAGCAAGGGCGGTGTGTTGATCCTGAGCCAGACGGCCGGCGCGGCGCATGAGCTGCCCGATGCGATCCTCGTAAATCCACGCAACCGCCAGGAACTGGTCGACGCCTTGCAGCAGGCACTGAGCATGCGCCGACGAGAACTGCGGGGGCGCCTACGGCGTATGCAGCAGCAGCTCGCCGGGCACACCGTCCAGGATTGGGCTCGAAGCTTCGTCGACACTCTGCAGCAACCAGTACCGGGCACACCGGCCATCACCTACTCCTTGCGCGGGCGGGCGCGGGCACATCTTTTG
Source organism: Verrucomicrobiia bacterium (assembly GCA_035573115.1). GTDB lineage: Bacteria > Patescibacteriota > Saccharimonadia > Saccharimonadales > UBA4665 > DATNAB01. Next base: position 3,062 of record DATNAB010000092.1, on the reverse strand, counting down.
CGCGATTACAGCGTGGCGCAGAAACGGCTGCTCTTCTTGGATTACGATGGTAGCCTGGTTCCCTTCAGCGAGGATTATAAGGCTGCCGTGCCTCCGAAATCGCTCTTGAACCTGCTCGGCGATCTGAGTTCGGATCCGCGTAACGACGTCGTGCTGATCAGTGGCCGGGCGCCTGACGATCTGAAGAACTGGTTTGGTGATTTGCCGATCAGCCTGGTGGCCGAACATGGCGCGGCCATGAAGAAGGCCGAGCACAAATCATGGCGCACGCTCGAGAAGGTGGATACGGAATGGAAGCAATCAGTACGACCAGTGCTTGAGAAATACACCGCTCAGACGCCCAAGGCCCGCCTGGAGGTCAAGCCGCATTCGCTGGTCTGGCATTACCGGGCGGCCTCGCCTTACTATGCCCAGAAATACGCCGTCACCATCAAACGGATCCTCAAGCCTATGCTGAAGACCTACGGTCTGCAACTGATGCAGGGCAACAAGGCCCTGGAAATCAAAAACCCGCTGATCAACAAGGGCGAGGCCGCCCGTGACTGGCTGAAGCGCGATTATGATTTCGTATTATCCGTCGGCGATGATGCCACCGACGAAGAATTGTTCGCCGTCCTACCCGATTGGGCTTACAGCATCAAGGTCGGCCGTGGCCGTACCGCGGCCCGCTACCGAGTGGCGGACTCAACCCGTACCGTCAAGTTACTGAAGACCCTTTCAAAACAGTCTTAACGAGCTCCCGCTGGCGGCTTCTGACAATGCGGACAGAGGTGCGTACCGCGGCCTGCAACTCTGGTTTTGATGATGGTGGTGCCACAGCGTGGGCAGGGCTGCCCTTCGCGGCGGAAAACCCGTGCGAACTTCAGATAACTACCCTTCTTGCCGGCAGTGTCCACATAATTCTTATCCGTCGACCCACCCTTCTCGATCGATAGTCGTAGGATATATACCAATTCGTTGTAGAGCCGTTTAAAATCGCCCGTCGTGAGCTCGCCAGTCAGGGTCGCGGGATGGATCTTGGCACCCCAGAGCGCCTCGTCGGCATAGATATTGCCGACACCCGCCAGCACGGTCTGGTCCAGCAGCACGGATTTGATGTTGGACTTGCCGCGGCGGGCAGCCCGAGCCTGCAATATCTTCGCATCAAGGTCAGTACCCAAAGGTTCTGGCCCCACCTTCTTGAAGAAATCAAGGTTCATGATCTCCATGTCCGGCAACAAACGCATCCAGCCAAACTTGCGCTGATCGTTGAAGAACAGCCGGCTGCCGTCCTCGAACCATAAAGTTACGCGGGTCGACCTGTCCGGCAGGTCACCGACCAACGAATCATTGGGATGCCCTGCTCCGAACCGCTCATCGGCCCCGCGGAACACTAGCTGCCCGGTCATCTTCAGATGGATGATAAGCGAATACTCATTGGAAAGTTCGACAATAAGGACCTTGGCGCGACGTCTGACAGCCGTGATCTCAGTACCGATAAGGAAATGTTTGACGTCCGACTCACTGTTCGGGAAGGATTTCGGCCAATCGGAGTCCACGGCCGCGACTCGTCGGCCCGGCAATAGACGGGCCAATCCCAGGCGTATGGTCTCGACTTCAGGCAATTCCGGCATATCCTTTCATTATAGCGGTACGAGGGCATCGTATAATGAAAGCAATGGACAGCTTGCACAGCATTCTCAACAACAAGGACTTCGACGAGCCGCCGGAAATGAGCAGTATCAAGAAATACGTACAGGACGAGTTTCAGACTAAAGTGTCGGTGCTGGTGCGGGATAAGGATATCGTCATCGGCGTACCCAGCGCGGCGCTCGCCAACACCTTACGCTTGCGCGGCCCGGACATCAAGCGCCGCTGCCAGATTACCAAGCGGCTGACATTCCGGATCGGTTAGAATTTGACACTCTGGCTCAGCTTGCTGTAGCCGGGCACTTGGGCCTGGAAGAGGGTCAGCGTCAAGTTACGGCTGCCGAGATAGCTCATCGGGGTGTTGCCACCGCAGCTCGTCGTCCAATAGCGCTGCAATGTATTACCGTCCTGCGTCAGCTCGAAGATATAGCGATTGCCTAACGGGCAGTAGCCACGTTCATCCTTAAGAGCCGGACTATTGTCACCTTTTGAGAAACCGGCATGCTGGAGCGCATGCAAAAAAGCGTCGTAAGAACTCTGGGTGTTAGCGAAGATCTGCGTATCGGTGGCATCGCCGTCATAGCCTTGCAAGGCTTCATAGGTAACGTTCGTACTATCGACAGTAATGCTGATCTGACGGTGCAGTGAGACGGCGTTGACCGGACCGTCAATCAACATGCTGACCTGAGCGTCGGTATCAGCGTAATCCACGAGGCGTTTACCACTAGTAACAGGTTTTTTACCGCCGCTAAGCAAGAGGATGATCAGTAATATGATCAGCCCCAGCGCGATAAACAAACCGATGAAATAACGTCTCATGATGTCTCACAACCCGTGATTATGCATATACTAACATTATTATGCTTTTTTTGCAATATTCTATCTTAAAAAGGGCTGCTGATTCCGCTTAAGCATGCCATAATGGTGGTGTGAAATTGACGTATCAGACCGGTATCGCGGCGTTGATCCAGTTCATAGTCTTAAGCTTTCTGACGCTGGGCAGTCAGATATTCTCCGTTGTCGATACCTGCACTAAGGGTGGCGAGTGTGTCAGCAACCTCATCACCTCTGTCATTCTGTACATTCTGGTGGCAGTTGTATTCGGCACCATCTGGCTGATCGGCGTGGCCGCTCAAACCCGTCGCAGTAAGCGGTGGGCTCTGGTGCTGATCTGCATCGAGGCCATGATCGCCTTCGTATCGCTGTTCAGCGTGAAGCTTAACCTGCGCGGGCACGGCAACCTGCCCGGCCTGCTTATGAGTTTGGCCATCTTCGCGCTGGCCGTCTGGATTATCAGCCTAGCCTATCGCCTGACTCGTTTCGAAGGCCAGCGCATCCGTTCCGGCGGTGGCCGACAGCGCCGTCGACAGCGGCGGCATACTGTCTCTTAGAGTTCGCCCCAGTTGTCGCCGATGGTGACATCGACGTCCAGA
>DATNAB010000091.1:0-2172 GCA_035573115.1 Verrucomicrobiia bacterium | reverse complement strand
CCTCCTTCTTGAAGAGAGCGAGGCGGGCAGCCAGCTCCTGCTCAATCTGGCCCAAGGCGATCTTCAGCTTCTCCTGCGGTGTCACATAGTGGCTGCCCGGGAAGATCCGGTAGCTGTCGAGGTTCGTGAGAATCTCGCCGGTCAGCGGGTCGATGCGGGTGATGCGCTCTACCTCATCACCGAAGAACTCAACACGGTAGGCCAGCTCCTCACCGGCCGGGAAGACATCGACCACGTCACCCCGCACCCGGAAGGTGCTGCGATGGAAGTCGATATCATTGCGCTGGTACTGGATATCGGTCAGCTGGCGCAGAAACTTATCCCTTACCTTGCGCTCACCGGTCTTGAGATCGATGGACAGACCGCTGTAGTCCTCCACCGAACCAATACCGTAGATGCAGCTGACGCTGGCCACGATGACGACGTCCTTGCGTGAAAGGAGCGCATCGGTGGCAGCGTGGCGCAACCGATCGATCTCCTCGTTGATCTGGGAATCCTTCTCAATATAGGTGTCAGAACGCGGAATATAGGCCTCAGGCTGGTAATAATCGAAATAACTGACGAAGTAATGGACGGCGTTCTCGGGGAAGAAATTTCTAAACTCGCTGTAGAGTTGAGCAGCCAGCGTCTTGTTATGGCTTAGCACCAGGGTCGGCCGCTGGAGATTCTGGATGACGTTGGCCATGGTGAAGGTCTTGCCGGAACCGGTCACACCGAGCAACGTCTGGTCGTGGAGGCCTTTGCTGATACCTTCGGACAGCTGTGCGATGGCCGCCGGCTGGTCGCCCTTCGGCTTGTAATCACTCTTGAGCTTGAACTTGGTCATCTACCCATTGTACCAAGCCGAGCCTAGTCCTGCTCGAGGTGGTTGACGATCTGCTGCACCTGCTCGATGGCAGCCGTCTGCAAAGCGTTGGTCTTATCGAGATCACCGCAGCCAGCCTGTGGATGAGCATACCAATAGTAGTAGTCACCCACCTGCTTGTAGGGCTGGTGGCCACCCGATACCATCTCTTGGGCTACTGTATGGCCCGTGCGGGTCCCGTCGTCCAGATAGTATGGGTCGTTACCTTTGGCGCGTGCGATATGGCCGGCTGGCTGGTGACCGGCAGAACAAGCGTCGCCGGCGGCATCGATCAGTTCCTGGGTGGTGAATTCGGCGTACGAGGGTGTTGCGTTGACGATCTTATATTGGATCAGCGCCGCATTCTCGGGCGGCGTGGGGATCGCTGCCGAGACGTTCCACTCCTTTATGAGGAAGACCTCCGTCTTGGCTGACCCTGTGTCAGGTCCGCCCTTGCCACCTTTGCCACCGTTCGCACCCGTTGACTTGGTCGTAGCAGTCTTTGCGGATGCGTTTGCGTGCTTCTTCTGATGCGCATGGTGGTAGACGAGGTAGCCGGCAGCGGCAATAACCACCACTACGATGATCACAAGCAGTGTTTCGACAAGACTGAAACCGCTTCGGCCCAGGTCTTTAACGGAAGTACGGGGCATGTCAGTCAGTTGTGGTGGTCGCGGCGCCGCACTCCTGCTGAGCGATAGCCCACTTGCCGCTGGCATACTGCAGGGTGAGGTTGACAGGTGTCGGGTAGTCGGCCGATTTCTTGCCCTTGACGGTGAGCGCCAGGGAGACATTAGCAGTATCGCCACTCAGAGTACTCTTATCGACGGTGAAACCTTCGAAGGTATAGGTGGAGGTACAGAACGGACCGGGGCTGCTCCAGGCGGTGCCGGCATCGACGGTCTTCTTGAAGTCGGCCGTGAACTGGTCTTTGGCGGCCGGGCTGTCGACGTAGGTAACGTCCCAGTCGGTCTTGGCGGTGCCGTTCTTCTTATAGGCGTTCAGCAGGTTACCATAGATCTTCTTGGCCTGAACACCGGCCGCACTGGCCGATTTGGTAGTCGTGGTGGCCTGAGCGCTCTCGACGCTGGTGTGGGCCGCGTTCTGGGTGTCAGTCGATTTATTATTGGCGTGATAGACGTAGTACGCCGTGCCGCCGACGATAGCTAAAATGACAATGACAAGGACGGCTTCCAGGGCGGCGAAGCCTTTCTGATTGAGTTTTTTGTGGGACATATGGGTTCCTATATATTCCGCTTATGGTTTTTACTGATAGAGATTATGGTACCTGGCGTTTTTGGTGTCAAGGTGACGCGTGATATCTTTGA
>DATNAB010000090.1:0-5491 GCA_035573115.1 Verrucomicrobiia bacterium | reverse complement strand
CGCGGTCCACAAGTACAAGAACCAGCTTAGCGGCTGGTTCTTTACTTTTAGCAACTCCGTTAAATAAAAAATACCGGGCTTATACCCGGTATTTCCGTATGGACTGCCAGTTTCATCGACAGAAGGATTTGGACTCCTTTTTCGTCCGCGGTCCGCGGAAGTCTGCCAACACACGTGTTTCTGGCAGGTCCCCCTCAGGGGGTACCCCCTTCGATTACCTTTAAATATACACCCGACCGCTTGCGGAAGCAAGACGATTATGGCTTACCGGCTTGACAAGCTATGTGGAATTTACAACTCAGTATTGGACGACTGCTTTCCGGTCCCCCACATATCCCAGTTGAAGCACCGGTTTCCCATGTCGTGAGAGCTTGAAGTGCTGATTCACGATATGAACCATGCCTTCCACACCCTCGTTATTGATAAGTTCCTGGATTTCTTCAGGGGTATAAGAACTGCTTACCAGCGTCCACTCCATATGGAAATCAATCTCGTCTTTTGGATCATGCACATCATCCCAGGTCATACCAAACATTATACGCCCCCTCCTTTATATAAGGGGGTGCCGTAGCAGTATGTTGACAAAAGTGGTATAATGATGCGTAGAAATTATGGATGCATCCGGAGAGTTCGGCCAGCCACGGGATCTTGATCCTGTCGGCACTTTGCAAAAGTCCTTGCAGGAGCAGGGGTTGTTCGTGCTGATCGAGCAAGGGGCGAGAGACGACCGTGGGCCGACGGAGGTCACCTATAAGGCCATCGTGCTGGGCCAAGGTGAAGTCGAAGAGGTCATCGCCAAAGCCAACTCCTACGAGGGCGAGGTGATCACCGATCCTTCCCAGCTCAGATGGGCGCATGTGGAGGATCGACCCGAAGTCTTCGAGGGAGAAGACCGCATGGGCGCTCTGAACGGTGCCATCAGCGCCTTCTACGACAGCTAAAGTCTAGTGGGCGGCAATGTACTCGACCGCTTCCAAGATGTCGGCGGCCGTGTAATCAGCGTCATCTGAAGTGACCGGTGTATTACCTGTCTTGACGAGAATGTTCTTGGTGCCGGCAGCCTTGCCGGCCAAGATGTCGGACTCACGATCACCAATGGACCAGGATTGCTTGAGATCGATCTCGAATTCCCTGGCGGCATCGAACAACAGCTTGGGCTTGGGCTTGCGGCATTCACATTTGCCGTCCTCGCCGTGCGGGCAGACATAGGTCTTGCGGATCTTAGCGCCGGTCGGTTGCAATAATTCCAGGACGATGCCGTTCAGCCGTTCGAAGTCCGTTTCACTCAGCCGGCCTTCTGCGATACCGGCCTGGTTGGTGACGATAAATACGGCGTAATCGAGCTCGCTTAGGCGTTTCATGGCTTTGAAGACGTCGGGAAACAGATGAATCTTCGAGATGCTGTCCACCCTGAGATCCGGCGGATCGACGATCAACGTGCCGTCGCGGTCCAGAAAGACTGCTTTCATATTACTAGTGTAGCAGAGTCGTTTATGCTTAGGTGACGATACCGCCGCCGAGTACTCGATCGTTATCATAGATGACAGCCGACTGCCCCGCGGCGATGCCGCGCTGAGGGTCGTCGAGCAACAGCTTCTTACCCTCGAGGCGGCAGCCGACGAGCGGGCCGCGGTACCGCAGCCGCGCCTGATAGATCTTATCTTTGGCCGGCTGTTCATCAATCCAGTGAAGGTCTTCCAATATGATGTCCTTCGACCATAGGTCCGTGTCGTCGAGATCGGTCGTGACATATACCGCATTCGTTTTCATATCCTTACGGCTGACATAATACGGCAGTCCGCCGCCGACATTCAGACCGTGGCGCTGGCCGATCGTATAGAAGATGGCGCCGTCATGTTCACCGATTTCGCGGCCGGTTTGGTCCATGATCGGACCAGGCGGCTGTGGCCCGAGCTCGTGCAGCAGGAACTCCTTGATGCCGACCTTGCCGACAAAGCAGATACCCTGGCTGTCCTTCTTGTCGGCCGTAGCCAGGCCCAGTTTCTTAGCCAGCTTGCGGACCTCGGACTTATGCATTTCGCCGACGGGCATAAGACTGTGCTTCAGCGCCTCTGTGGTGACCCGGTAAAGGAAATACGATTGATCCTTGTTGGGATCGAGGCCCGTGTAGAGTCGTCCGTCCTGGCTGCGAGCATAATGGCCGGTAGCGATCAGGTCGGCACCGTCTTCCAAGGCCGTCTCCAGGAACAGCTTGAATTTCACTTCCTGATTGCACATGACGTCCGGATTCGGCGTACGGCCGGCCTGGTATTCGCGAACCATATAATCGACGACCTCCTGCCGGTACTGCGTCTCAAAGTCGTAGAGTTTGAACGGGATGCCGAGCTGCACTGCCACCCGCTTGGCGTCCTGGTAATCCTCCTTCCACGGGCAAGCATGCCCTGGCAGGTCCTGACTCCAGTTCTTCATATATATGCCCGTAACGTCATGGCCCTGCTCTTTGAGCAGCGCGGCCGTGACGGAACTGTCGACACCGCCGGACATACCGACGTACACCTTCTTTGTCATATCTGTCTATTTTAACAAATGAGTGGGTTCAGACGTCGAGGAAGACGATCACCTGATCCGACTTCACATGGATGATGCCGCCAGAGATGCGGATGTGGCGCTCCCCCTCTTCGACAGTACGGATGACGATCTCACACGGCAGGAGCAGAGAGATGAAGTTGTGGTGGTGCGGTAGGATGTCGAACGGACCGGTCGCGTTGACGGCGCTGAGAGAGAATGCCAAGCCGTCGTAGTAGTCGCGGAAGGGCGAGTGCACGTGCACCCGCATGCCGGCCTTGGTGTTCTGACGGTTGAAATCAGCGACAGCCTGCTGTTCTTCCGCCTGTATCCGGCTGGTTGGCGTCTTGGGTGCTTCCTCAGTGATGGCCTGCTGGACGTCGACACCGGTGGGTTCCGGTTTCTTATCGCTCATACCAGGATTTCCTCAATGCTTTTCAAGGTCTCTTCGCGGGTGAAGAAATCTCCCGGGATGCCGGTGTATTTGTTCATGACATTCATGTGCTGAGTGAAGTTACTGATCAGTTTTTTGGCCTTGGCGTAATCGGCACGATCGGCGGCGGACAACTCCGTCTCGCCAATGATGGCGATGATGCCTTTGAGTGAGTCATATTTCTGGAGCAGCGCCTGGACCTGCACGCTGAGCAAGTAATGCCGTTCGCCAACGATCTCGGGCGTTAGGAGCGAGGAGGTGGTGCGGCTCAGATCGACCGCCGGGCGGATGCCCTGCTCGGCGACCTTTCGGCTGAGCACGATGGTGGAGTCCATCTCGTGCTGGATGAATTGCACGGCCGGATCGGACACGTCATCAGCTGGTACGTAGATCGTCTGCACGGAAGTGATGGAACCGTTCTCGTTAGAACTCAGGCGGTCCTGCAACGTCTTGACGTCAGTAAAAATGGTCGGCTCATAGCCGCCCTCGCTCGGCACCTGGTCGAGAATGGTAGACAGTTCGTTCCGGGCCTGGATGTAACGATACATGTTATCGGCGAAGAACAGGATATCCTTGTGCTGCTCATCGCGGAAATGTTCGGCAGCGGCCGTGGCCGACACGCCGACCAGGGCCCGTTTCACCGGATTTTCGTTCATCTGTGCGAAGAACATACAGGTGTTCTTAAGTAGGTCGTTCTCCTTGAAGGTGGAGTACAGTTCGTGACCTTCACGAATACGCTCGCCGATGCCAGCAAAGAAGGAGAGGCCGCTGCCGGAATGCGCCACGTTGTTGATCATCTCCATGGTCAGCACCGTCTTGCCGACGCCGGCGCCGCCAATGATGCCGGTTTTGCGACCTTTGACGAACGGCGTGAAGAAGTCCACCACCTTGATGCCGGTCTCTAGGATTTCCGGTTTAGTGACCGAGAAATTGCTAGTGCGCGGTGGCAGCTTCAGAATGTCCTTGCGCGGGACGTCGTCTCCCTCAAGTCCGTCGAGGCCGTCGAGCGGTTCGCCCGTGGCACTCAGAATACGACCGATGATCTTGTCGCCAATAGGGATCTCGATGCCGTGGTGCGTACGCTCAACACTCATACCCTTGGTAATGCCGAGATAGCCCTGGATGTTGAGACAGAATACCACGCCGTTGTCATTGAGGTGGTCGACCAACAGCACGGTGCCGTGGTCGTTCTGCACCATGATCAGCTCGTTGACGTTCGGCAGGTCGTCGTCGAACTGCACCCGGACTACGAAGTCCTTCATACTTATGATCGTGCCTGCCATTATGCTTCGGCCCCTCTCTGCGCTTTCTTCAGGCCGTTGACGATCTCTTTCAGGCGCTCATCCTTCACGCCGCGGCGGGCGCGGTTGTATTGCAAGTGCAGGTCGTTCCGGCTTTCTTCGGCGCGTTGCTGCGACGAGCTCATGGCCCGGAACCGGGAAGCGTATTGGGCTAGCTTAGACTGCAGGATCAGCTGGCTGATGGCGATCTGCATCATCGAGCGCTCCAGGTGGGCGGCCACAGCATAGGTACTGGGTTCGAAGATGTAGGTGTCCTCGTTGATGACGTCGCCGGATTTGCCACTGACGGCACCTCTTTGACGAACGGCACTGGACAGTTCGATGAACTTCACGTCCTGCACCATCAGCGAGACATATTCCTGATAGAACACCCGGGTATTGCGATAGTCCTGGACTTCTTCGATGACGGGCATGACATTGAAGTTGCGGTCCTTGACAGGCATCTTGAAGTGCTTTTTGTAAGCCACACCATGCTGGGCCAGCTGCATGGCGCCGTGGTGACCGATGACCATGATGTCATGCTTTTGCGGATCATAGGCTTCCAGCACCAGCCGGATCAGCTTCTGGTCAATATCACCGCTGAAGCCGCCCTCGGCGGTGATGACGATGAACAGTTCCTTATTGACGACCTTGTCGGCTTCCTTGTCCCGGCCGAAGCTGAAAGTCTGGTTGAAGTGGATCTGGGAATACATGCCCCACAGCGCCTCAAAGAATTTGGTCGACTGTAGCACTTGGTCCTTAATCTGGGCGATGCGCATGCTGGCGATGCCTTCAAAGGCGCTGGTCAGCTCGGCCAGCGTGGCCATCGAAGCCTCTTCACGGGCGATCTCGGTGGGCCGCCTCATTTCTTAGCCTCCGCCGGGGCCGGTTCAGGTTGGGCTTTCTTGTCAGCTGCGGCGGCTTGGGCCGGGCGCAGTTGGATGACACATTGGGCCTTGAGCTCTTCGCGGACTTTCTCGTACTCTTCTTCTTTAGTCACCTTGGCACCGAACTCGTTGGCATGTGCCTTCAGACCTTCCAGATCGAGGTCCTCGCCATCCCCAAGGTTCAATATCAGATCGAGCATGAGTTGCTGGGCCATCAACGAAAAAGTCTCGGCTGGGCCCTGCGTGAGAATGCGCAATATACGTTTACCGGTCGCCAGCGCATGCTTGGACTCCGCCACCAGCTCAGAGCCGAAATGAGCGAATTCCTCGGCTTGGCGATAATCGGCCAATGTCTTGAGCGTCTG
>DATNAB010000089.1:0-2376 GCA_035573115.1 Verrucomicrobiia bacterium | reverse complement strand
CCTTGTCACTGAGGCGTTCATAAGCGCCATGTAGCATCTCATGCGCCGCCGTGACCTGCTCCACACCATTTAGACGCGGATCGCTTACATTCAAGAGGAAGATGCCAGATTCGCCGGGACGATAACAACCAAGTACGATGGTCTGCTCGCCGCCGTTGTTCGGACATTTGCCGGCGAAATTGGACTTATCGTCAAGCTGAGGATGGTTGACATAGAATATCTTGCGGCCGTACGCAGTCATGGTGTCCTGCTGGGCAAGAGCAGCAATATCGGCAGGCGCCTGGTAACCTTGCAGCTTGACCCAGTCATAGATGTTCTGGCGCTCTAGAGCGGCCATGCCGAGGCATGCCAGCCACACCAGCACTACCACGGCAGCTATCAGGCGGCCGCGGCGTTTCCTCGGACGGGTCGGTTGGAGAGGTTGGGGTGGCACCGTGACTGTTACTCGTTGGCAATGACGTACGCAAGTGCGCCGGATTTGGCGCCTACCTGAATGATATCACCCTTCTCGTATTTCTCGTCAAGGATGTCGACGGCAAGCTGATCCTCGATGGTGTCCTGGACCAGGCGCCGGAGCGGCCGGACGCCGTTCTTGGCATCATAGCCGTGATCTAACAGATATTGCTTGGCAGCAGCGTTCAGCTGGACACTGACACCTTTGCGTTGCAGGCGTTCCTTCAACTCATCTATCTGCAGATCGATGATCTTGTAAATATCCTTCTTGGTTAGGGCCCGGAAGACGATGACCTTGTCAATCCGGTTCAAAAGCTCCGGCCTGAGCATCTTCTTCAGCTCATCCTGGACGCGCGAACTATTGGTCTCATGTAGTTCATCTAGGTCTTTCAGATCACTTGATTTGCTGGCGTGGAAGCCCAGGTTGGCCTCCTTCTGGAGTTTATCGGCACCGATGTTACTGGTCATGATGACGATGGTGTTCGTGAAATCGATACGTCGGCCTTTGGCGTCCGTCAGATAGCCGTCCTCCAGCATCTGGAGCATCATGTTGAAGACGTCGGGGTGGGCTTTCTCGATCTCGTCGAACAGCACCAGGCTGTAGGGCTGGCGGCGGATCTTGTCGGTCAGCTGACCGCCGTCGTCGTAACCGACATAACCGGCCGGGGCACCGACCAGGCGCGACACATTATGATGTTCGCCAAACTCACTCATGTCGATCTTCACCAGAGCTTTTTCACTACCGAAGAACTCGCGGGCCAGCACACGGGCCAGCTCGGTCTTACCGACGCCGGTCGGCCCTAGAAAGACGAACGAACCGATTGGTCGCTTATCGCTGCTCACGCCGCTGCGATTGCGTCGAACGGCCTTGGCCACGGCCTCAACAGCTTCGTTCTGTCCGATGACGTATTTGCCAAGCGTCTTTTCAAGCGTCAGCAAATATTTGGCTTCGCTGCGGATGACTTTCTTCACGGGTACGCCGGTCATGCGAGCTACGACGTCAGCCAGGTCTTCACTGCTGACGGCCAACCGTTTGGCCTTGCGGTTGCTGGCCTGGAGCTTGTTCAGTTCACTATTGATCTGGGAAGCGCGGGTCTTAGCACGTGCGGCCCGTTCGTAATCTTCAGCGTCGACGGCTTCCTCGATCTGGGTGTTAACGAGCTTGAGCTCCTTCTGCAGCGCCCGGACCTCAGGCGTGGTGCGCCCCTTATCGATCCGCAGATGGGCAGCTGTTTCATCAATGAGGTCGATGGCTTTGTCCGGCATGTAGCGGTCGTTGACGTAGCGTTTCGACAGGGTGACGGCATCCTCCAGAACCTCGTCGCTCATAGTGACGCCGTGGAAGTTCTCGTAGTGCTTGCGCAGTCCCTTCAGGATAGCCAGCGTCTCGCTCGGCGTGGTTTCCGGCACTTGGATAGGCTGGAAGCGACGTTCCAGAGCGGCATCCTTTTCGATGTGCTTAGTGTATTCGTTGGTGGTGGTGGCTCCGATCAACTGGATCTTGCCACGGGCCAGCGCAGGTTTCAGGATGTTGCCGGCATCCATGGCTCCTTCGGCGGCTCCGGCACCGACGATGAGGTGCAGCTCATCGATGAAGACCACGGTCTTGTTGTCCTTTTCAAGCTCGGACATGACCTTCTTCAGCCGTTCCTCGAACTCACCACGATACTTGGTCCCGGCGATCATGCCGGCCAGATCAAGGATAATGATACGTTTGTCGAGCAGACTGTCAGGCACGTCTTCGGAGACGATACGCTGAGCCAGACCTTCTACGATAGCGGTCTTGCCTACGCCGGGCTCGCCGATGAGCACGGGGTTGTTCTTGTTGCGGCGGTTCAGGATAGTAATGACACGGCGGATCTGATTCTCGCGGCCCACGACCGGGTCCAGCTTGCCTTGTCGGGCCTGCTGGGTCAGATCGGT
>DATNAB010000088.1:0-6334 GCA_035573115.1 Verrucomicrobiia bacterium | reverse complement strand
ATACTCTGGGCACCCAGAACACCGCTGTCGGATATAACGCCCTGAATAGTAATACGGTCGGCTCGCTAATCACCGCGATCGGTAGCGGCAGCAATGTCGGATCGAATAACCTGACCAATGCTACGGTCATCGGCGCCAATGCGACGGTCAACGCCAGCAACACGGTCGTGATCGGTAATACCAGTGTCACCTGCGTCATCATTGGTGCCAGTTCCTGCACGGGCGCTGAGAAGCTGGGGGTCTCCGGCAGCGGTATCGCCAGTGGCGGCTTCGCAACCGGTACGCCGGACGTCGCCGAATACATCGACGCTTCGTCTGAGGTGACTGCGCAGGACGTCGTCATCGCTGATCGAGGCAACACCGAAGCGGTCACCACTTCTTCTACACCGTATGACTCGGCTGTCATCGGCGTAATCGCTGATGGCACCTCCGGTTTCCAGATGCTCAACCCGCACTATGGCCAAGCGTTCAACGCGCTTGATGACACACCCGATCCATCGGCCAAGCCGATGACGGTGGCTGGCCGCGTACTCGTCAAGGTGACGGGGGAGGGTGGCGCGATCAAACCGGGTGATTACCTGACGACTTCCTCGACCGCCGGTTATGCAATGAAGGCGACCCATGCCGGCCCGACGGTAGGTAAGGCCCTGGGCTTCTTCGCGGGCAGCAGCACTGGTGACCAGGGTAGCGTGCTCGTACTGGTCAGCCCCGGTTACTACGGCGGCCCTAGCCAAACTGATTACATCCAGGACGGCGGCAACGCCACCTTGAGCGGCCTGACCGTCACCGGTACCGCTGACTTCGCTAATCTGAACGCCTCCGGTGCAGCTACTCTCAATGATCTGACCGTCACCGGTACGGCCACCATCGCCGAACTGCACGTTACTGGCAAGGCTCAGTTCGACGGTGACATTTCGATCGCCGGGCATATCATCACCTCCGGCGGTCAGCCGACCCTGCAAGCTCAGATCGGCGCTGGCAGTGCGGCCAGCGTGAGCGTCGACGGAACCGACAGCACCGGCACCATCACCGTCACCACTGGCAGTGATCCGGCGGCCGGCGATCTGGCCAAGATCGTCTTCAGCAAGCTCTACAGCAAAGCCCCGCACGTCGTCTTGAGCCCGTCCAACGACAAGTCTGCCGGTCTCCGCTTCTACAAGGGTACGACCTCGGCCGACGACTTTATGCTGAACGCACTCGATTCACCGCAACCTAATACCACCTATACCTTCGATTATCTGATAGCCCAATAATGAAAATCTTTCACCGCCCCGGTAAAAATCTTGTCACCACAGTCTCCGGCCTGGTCCTGCTGCTGATTGTGGCGGGGCAGGTCGGAGCGGCCGGACAGACGCAGGCGCCGAACACGCTGGCCCAGAGCTACAGCGCCGGTGCGAACGTCGTTGCAGGCATGGTCGTGGAGCCGAAACCGCACGCCGCAACCACGGTTATACCGCTCAGTAGTAGTGATGTTCACAACATGTTAGGGGTAGTGATACCGGTGAACGGGGCTCAGATCGTCCTGACGCCACCGCAGGCGATAGCCCAACAAGTGTTGGTGGCTCCAACCGGCCGCTATGAACTGCTGGTCAGCAACCAGGGCGGGCCGATCAAAGGTGGTGATTACGTGACTGTCTCGGCACTCGACGGGGTAGGAATGAAAGCCGGCTCCGACCAGCCCGAGGCCATCGGTCGGGCGGCCGCCGACTTCACTGGCAAGACCGGTGTGCTCGACACGACTTCTTTGAAGACCAGTAACGGCCGGACGATAACGGTGGCCATAGGACATGTTCCGGTCGACATCCGACTGGCGCCCAATCCGCTCTATCATAACGGCAACGATCTGCCTGGCTTCCTGTCGCGGGCGGCCAGCAGTATCGCCAATAAACCGGTCAGTCCGACCAGGGCCTACCTCAGTCTTGTTGTGCTGGCTGCAACACTATTCATAACTGGCAGTATGTTCTACGGCGGTATCCGCGGCGGTATCACTGCCATCGGCCGCAATCCGCTGGCCAAGCGAGCGGTCAGCCGTGGACTGGTTCAGGCTATCCTGTTCGGTATGATTGTCTTCATCCTCGGTATGTTGGCCGTGTACGAGATCCTGATTTAGTCGACGACGAAATAATCGAAGCCGAAGGAGCTACCGCTGGGGGGCGGTGAGGCGACACAGACGCTGAAGTTGGCCGAGGAGCGGTTCACATAATAAGACAGGCCGCCGGCGGCGGAGCCGATTGGCGTCACGATGACGTGCGGCGTCGAATTATAATGAGCGGTGAAGTTGACGGTCACGAAACAACCGGCACCAGGCCCGCTACCGGTGTTGACGCTGATAGAACCGGCCGTATCCGAGCCACTTAAACTGACCGAACCGCCACTGCCGAGCGCCGAGCCGCTGCTGCGGCTGGGCTGGGCCCCCCCGACGGTGATGTGGTGCGTCAACACCAGATCACCATTGAGCTGTAGACTACCGGTTGTGATCTGCGGCGCCGACAGCGGCCCGCTGAAGGTACCGCCACCGCCTACCTGAAGACTCTTATTGATCGTCGCCGAACCTTGCAGGGCGGTATTGCCTGACACCGCCAGATCACGGCTGACGTTGACCTGACCGAACTGGCTAGTGCCGTTGACGGCGAGATTATTCAAAGATAACGTACCGCCGATCCTTAGATTGCCTGCGACCTCCAGACTTTGCCGTATCAATACCTGGCCGGCGAAGATGGCACTGGACTGCACTGTCAGCACCGAGTTGTTATTGCCGACCGTCACGTCGCTGTTCGCCAGCTGGTCAAGCGTGCTCTGACTTAGGCCCTGCGTCTTCACCTGTGTGCCTTTGGCCGCATGCCGGCTCTGATGATACGCGATGGCGATGATGGCTAAGGCTACCACTATGACCAGCAGGAATAGCAAGGTATAGATGTTGACGTAGCGGCGCAGCCAGGTAAAGAGGGAAGGCTGATTGGTCGGCGGCGTACCGACGGATGAACCGCCTTGGCTAGAGGCGGCCGGCTGCTCCTTGCTGGCGTCTATGGACGCCGGAGCTTCTTTGGCGCCGTCATTTCCCTCGAGTGATTCATCTTCCAGCGAAGTCTCGACCGGCTCCTCTGCGGGCGTGTTCGGCGTCTGTTCCGGCTCCTGGCCGTCCGGAGGCGCGGCCGGCTCGTTCGTATCAGCCATTTTTGTCAAAACTCTTACGGTTACTAAGCCCATCATACTACAAAAGCCGGCCCCGTTGTTATAATGGTAGTGTCATGCGTGTGAAACAAACAGCGAGGCGGAGCATCGTCATAGTCATAGCCCTGCTCGCCGTGCCTGCTGCCGTTCTGGCCGCCCAGTCTTCCTCGACGAACTACCAGGTCAATGAGGTTTTTTTCGGCGCCGGCGGTGCCTTGCAGGACTGTTCGCCAAGCTATTGCGCCAAGGAATCAGCCGGGGAGACAGGGGTGGGGAACACCTCCAGCGCGAATTACCAGGCACACGCCGGTTTCAACACTGACCGTACACCCTTCCTGCAGTTCATCGTCAACGGCGTGAATACCGACATCGGTGTACTTAGCACCAGCAGCACCACCACGACCACGGCCACGTTCTCGGTGAAGAACTACCTCTCGAGCGGCTACCAAGTGGTGACCGTATCGAACCCACCCAAGAATAACGCCTATACCATGCATAACCTGACCTCACAGACAGCTTCAGCGGCCGGCAGCGAGCAATTTGGCATTAACCTGGTAAAGAACACCGGCTGTACCGGCTTGCCAGCCATCCTGGGAGCTGATCCGGCTCAGGTACCGAGCAGTGCCTTCAGTTTCGGCGCCGCCGCCTCCGGCTACAACACGGCCTGCCAGTTCAAATACGTCCCGGGCGATACTATCGCCCGCTCAAGCAGCAGTTCCGGAGAGACTGACTACACGATCTCTTATATATATAACATCAGTGTGATCACGGCCGGCGGTACGTATGCCTTTAACGACGTCCTGGTCGCCACCGCCACCTTTTAGTTGTGGATAACTTAGCCTAAATGTTTTGCAGGGCTTATACCGGCGTGCTATCGTAAGGACGAGCAGTTTGAAAAGATAGAGAAACGGAAAGAGAAAGTTGTGAGTAGAGTAGAAGCTGCACGCTCGTCAGTAAGCCGAATCCTCGGAGTTTTGTTTGCATCTGTCTTTATTCTGACCGTCACCGGGCAGCTTCTGCCTGCCAGTGTCGGAGCCGCAGGGCAGATAACGGCCAGGAGCATCACTATGAGCACCTCGGCGGCCAGCACGACGGCTACCTATACCTTGAAGTTTACCCCAGTTACCACGGCTCAAGAGCTGATTGTCGATTTCTGTGCGAATGATCCGCTCGTGAGCGATTCCTGTACGTTCGCTGCAGGTACCGTTCCGACCATCGCAAGCCCGGTGTCCAGCGTTGGTACGGCCGCTGCCGTCGGTAGCGGCAGCCCCGTACACACCATCAAGGTTACCGGCCTGACAGAAACTGGCGGTACTCCGTTCACCATTTCGTTCACCTCCGGGGTTACCAACCCCACTACGAACACTTCTTTCTATGCCCGCGTCCTGACCTATGGTACGGGCGGCGCAACCAGCTATACTCCGGCTAACACGAGTGGTAACACGCCGGCCATCGGTTCGCCCACAGATACCGGTGGTATCGCCCTGAGCACGGCTGCCAATATAAGCATTACCTCTAAAGTCTTTGAAACCCTGAGCTACTGCGTAACCAAAGGCGGATCGTGCGGTACCGCTCCTACTATCAACCTGGGTGACACGACCACCGGTGCGTTAAGCAGCTCCACCGCCTATGTGAATTCTGACGTGCAGTACCAAATCGCAACCAATGCTGCTAGTGGTGCCTCGGTAACAATGACCGGCACGACGCTCTGTAGACCGGGAGGCACTTGTACTACCGGTACCAACGCCTTCACCATATCAGCCATAGGCGCCACCGCCCTTGTCAGCGCGACCAACAGCGAGCAGTTCGGCCTTTGTGTGAACACTACCGGTGGTAACGGCGGACTGGCTGCTCAATCGCCCTATAACGATACGGGGACGGGCAACAACTGTAACACCGGTATATCCACTGGTCCGTACAGCGGTTCATCGAAGTTTGCCTTGGATGACACCACTGGTGGTAATGGATCAAATGGTACCAGCGGCACCAAGCTTCTGCAATCCACCGGTGCGATTTCCACGTATCTTGGCAACTTCGCTTTCTTGGGTAACATCGCAGCCACTACCGAAGCCGGCATCTATTCGACCACTCTCAACACGGTCGCTACCGGAACGTTCTAGCGGGGACGGGCAGGAATGCCTCGTAGCCGCTTCGTGCACAGCTTGAAGGCCCCGGCCTATCTGTTGCTAAGTATCTCTGTCATTGCAGCGATCGTCTTCACGAGTTCGGGTGCTTGGGCAGACAGCCTGCCTGACCGCAGTCTACAGATCAGCGACAGTTCCGTAAGCGCCGATACCATTTATACCTTTTCGTTCACTATCAATACCTCCACACCGGTTGGCTCGCTGCGGATTCTGCTATGCAGCAACTCGCCCCTCATCGACGACAGCTGCACTGTCCCAGGCGGCCTGGACGTCACTCACGAGCACATAGTGGGAGGTTCGGGTCTGACCACCTTCACGGTCTTCCCGGCGGCTACCAATGAGCTGATCGTGGACTGGGGCACACAAGCCTTCGCCCCACCGCACCCCATAAGTATCGCCCTCGAGCACATTATTAATCCGAATACCACCGGCCCCTATTATGCTCGCCTCTCGACTTATGCTTCCATCGATGGCACCGGTCCGGTGGTCGATTACGGCGGCCTGGCCTTTGCCATCAGCGTGAATCTCCTGATCAGCTCCTACGTGCCGCCGTATCTGACCTTCTGTGTGGGCCTGTCGATCCCGACATTCGATTGTAGTTCCGCGGCCGGCAGCTACATCAATCTGGGTGCTCTGAGCGCCTCACACAGCAGCCAGGGCAGCAGCCAGATGCTGCTGGCTACCAATGCGTCCGACGGCTACGTCATACAGGTCTACGGTACTACCATGACCTCGGGCAACAATATTATTTCGCCTCTCAGCAGCAATGCCGGTTCCAAGGCCGGTAGCGCCCAGTTCGGCCTGAACCTGCGGGCCAACAACGTGCCTTCGATCGGCACCGACCCGGTCGGGCCGGGGAACGGCCAGGCTGCACCGGGGTACAATACGCCCAATAGCTTCCGCTTTGTGAGCAACGATGTCGTGGCCAGCTCTTCGACCTCTGATGACTGGCGCCGCTATACGGCCAGCTACCTGGTAAACGTGCCTACCGGCCAGCCGCCGGGCGTCTATGCCAGTAC
>DATNAB010000087.1:0-5201 GCA_035573115.1 Verrucomicrobiia bacterium | reverse complement strand
TTAGTGGGCACGCTGCTGACAGCCATCTTAAGTGCCAAAGGTGTGCCGCCATTATTCTTCAGATAGACGCTATAGCCGGCGGCCGGGACCGCTTGCCCACCCGGTACGAGGTTGTTGAAATCAAAGCCGCTGCGAGAGCTACCATAGGTGGTACCGTCGGTACTGAGTTGCAGGTTGGCCGTGGCCGTCTCAACGGTGTTACCGGCCAGCGTATCCTGCTGGCTTTGAAGCGCGGCGAACGTCACGCCGCCCACCATGACGAGCACGGCGACGATGACACTTATGGCCCGCACGGATGAAGCAAAAGCTGGTCTCATAAGAACCTCCTTGATTAGTGGAGGCATCATGCACGCAGACTGCCCTGCCCGTCAAAACTTCACACGGGTATTTAAGAATTATTTAAGTCACGGGCTTACAGGCTGCCGCGCGCGATCTCTTCTTCGTAGAAACGCTTCTTCTGTTTTACAACTTTTTCGATGACATGTCTGGCGACCTTATGCGGATCAAGGAATTCGCTAAGATTCGGCGGTTCATTACCGTCCCAAAACGGCGTGTGCATACCTCCCGGCAGGAACAACGCCACTTTCACCGGTGTCTTAAGCCGTTCGCTTTCCAAGCCGAGGCTGCGGGTGAAACCGACCTGGCCGTGTTTGGTCGCGGCGTATACCGCTTCGTCTTCGCGCGCTTTGATGCCGGTCATCGAACTGATGACCACGAAGTGCGACTGCGCGTCGGCCTTGAGCAGCTTCTTCCAGGCCGTCTGGGCTACCGGCAAGACGTTCGCCAGGTTCACTTTGACCATGGCATCGGGTTCGGGCTGCTCAGCAAAGTCCCCTTTGTAACCATAGCCCGCCACCCAGTAAAAGCCGCTGAAGTCGGTCTTCTTGATGAAATTCTTCAACACCTTGATGTCGGCATCGAGCGCCAGGTTGGCCCGCATGCCGGGACCGTGTTTGACCTCTTCATAGGTGCGGCCAACCACGAATGTCTCTTCGCCACGTCTACGGAGTTCCGTAGCGATCTCCTGCCCTAGCCCGTGCGTCCCGCCGATGATGATGTTCATAGGTTTATGATAGCATTTTTTGAATTTTGACATACTATGCTAATCCTTGCATTTAATATATTTTCTGCTTAAATATCTTCATGGCAGAGGTTCCTCTTGCACCGGTTTTTAGACAGCCGGAAGAAGCTTTTGAAGCTGCGGCGAAGCAGGTTCATTATGATGGTATAGATTCACTTAATCGCATGCTAGGTACGCTGACGGAACGGGCGCCTGGCCTTCATCTCTATCTAATGCGTTTTATTAAAGATGTGGTACAGCCCCTTAACCCTGACGCAGAAATATTCGGTAAAGACGAGGGAGAAGCCACGGAGGAGGAGATCCGTCACGCCAACCTGAATGTCCATGCATTTATGACAGGGACAGTGATGGCTTTCTCGATGATTGATGGAGTGAGTTGGGATACGCATACTGAAGTACCGCTTACGCCCGGCAATGTACGGCGAATATGTCTGGAAGTCCCGGCAATAGATTTGGAAAGTGATACGCCGGTAATCGACATAGAGTACAGAGGAAGAGAGTTCAGTACGGATCTGCCACACGTCTATCGTCCAACCTTGCTATTATCTCGACAATTACTCTATGATAATCCGGAAACCGTTGGTATCGACATGGTGGAAGAGGATCTCACCGGTGCGGCGCAAGATCATAGTGAAGGCCCCCATGAAGCTATACGTCATCTTCATTTTGTGGCAGGCGCCGCGGAAGTCGCACTGACCATCGAAGAATTCGCCTACGCCCTTGCGATTGAGCAAGAGCGCCGAGGTCATGTAGAGTGGGAGTAAATTCTCAGCTTACAATTCAGCCACAGCGCATGTTTGGTCATTTGATTTTGTCTGCGAGAGATTCAATCTTTATCCGCTCCTGCTTGGCCGTATCCCGATTCCGGACCGTCACCGTGTCATCTTCCAGCGTGTCAAAGTCGATGGTTACGCAGTACGGCGTGCCGATTTCGTCCTGGCGGCGGTAGCGTTTGCCGATGTTGCCGTTGTCGTCGTACATTACGCGGCCGAACTCGGCCTTCAGCGTCTTGTAGACCTCACGGGCCTTGGCGACCAGTTCCGGCTTGTTCTTGAGGAGCGGTGAGACAGCGACCCGCACGGGGGCGAGCTCGGTGGGCAGCTTCAGGACTGTGCGTTTCTCGCCGCCAATCTCGTCTTCTTGGTAAGCAGATGTGAGGACGGCCATGACGGCGCGTTCCAGGCCGAAGCTCGGCTCAATCACATGCGGCACGAACGGCTCGCCGCCATCCTTGGGCCGGTATTCCATGCCCTTACCACTGCCCTTTTCGATGTTCTTGAGATCGAAATCGGTACGGTATGCGAGGCCGAGGAGTTCCTCTCGGCCGATCGGAAAGTCAAATTCAAAGTCGACGGTGCGTTTGCTGTAGTGGGCACGGTCGCCATCTGAGACTTCCAGCTCGTGCACCTTGCTGTCGGACAGTCCAAGCGCCTTCAGGAATTTGTGGATATCCTTTTGCCACTGCTCGAACGCCTTTTCCCACTCGTCAGGACGTACGAAATATTCGATTTCCATCTGTTCGAACTCGCGTGAGCGGAACACGAAGTCGCGAGGGCTGATTTCGTTACGGAAGGCCTTGCCCTGCTGGGCGATGCCGAACGGCAGGTCCGGATAGAAGCTATCGACGACGTTCTTATAATTCGTGAAGATGCCCTGGGCCGTTTCGGGCCGCAGGTAGCTGATGGATTTTTCGTCCTGGGTCGGGCCGATGTTCGTCTTGAACATCAGATTGAACTGGCGCGGCTCGCCGAAGACGTTTTCCCGGCCACAGACCGGGCAACGATTCTCGTCTTCGATCTTGTCGGCGCGGAAGCGGTTGTGACAGTTGCTGCACTCGACCAGCGGATCGGTGAAGGTGTCGACGTGGCCGGAGGCCTGCCAGACCTTCGGATTCATAAGGATGGCAGCGTCGACGCCGTACATGTCGTCGCGCTCGTCAACAAACGTGCGCCACCAGAGGTCGAGGATGTTGCGCTTCAACGCCACGCCCAAAGGGCCGTAGTCCCAGGTGCCGGCCAGGCCGCCGTAGATTTCACTGCCCTGGTAGATGAAGCCGCGGCGTTTGCACAGGCTGACCAGTTCGTCGAGGGTTACTTCGCTCATTTACCTGGAATTATAACCGAATGTGTGTCTGGAGCATAGTTCGTACCAAAGGGGCGGCCGTTTCGATGAGTGCGTCGGCGCCCTGCACCCGAGCCAAGGCTTCCGGCCGGTTACCACTGAAGAGCAAACGCAGGAACTTGATGTCGTTGGCACCGTATTGGCCGCGGTCATGCGGCGCGAAGGCCATTGTTTCCAGATCGAAGTTGTAGTTTGTAGCCTCGGTCAGCGCCCCGCCGTCAGCGGTGGTTCCCAGGTTCGGGGCGTGACCGGCCAGTCTTAGGAGCTGCGCGGCGAACCAGGCGCGGATCAGTGTGAGGTCGATCGAAGCGTCATCCAGTGCTGCCAACGCCTGCCCTAACAGCTCAAAGTACTCCGGTTCCGGCTCGTCCTCGGTGGCTTTATCGGTCGTCTTCAGCAGTTCGTAACCGAGCTGAACGCGGTCGATATCCTGCACGATCCGGCCATAATGTTTGTCGAGGCGTGTGGAGATGAGCGTGCCGATCTCGCCCCGGCCGCGAATGAACGTAATGTCGCTGACACTGAACAGTTCGATGCCACCAGCCAGTTTAGCTTTGGGTTTGCGCACGCCGCGTGCCATCAGGCGCAGCTTGCCGTGGTCGGCTGTCAGCACGGTGACGATGCGATCGGCTTCACCGTAGTCCGTCCTACCCAGGATGATGCCGCGAGTCTGGAGCTGGTTCACGCCGCCGCTTCGGCTCCGGCTGGTGTTCCGACCGGCAGTTGTTCTCGTACGCTTGCCACTAGCCGGCTCAAGGAAGTCCGCGGTTTATACAGATACTCACATACGCCTAGCTCTTCACGCAGCAGCTGGCCGCTGTCGTTGAACTCGGCGGGTGGCACCTGAGTGTGGATCAACACCGGGACGCCCTGCCAGTCCGGATAAGAACGGAATTCATATAGGAACTCAATGCCCGAGTGCTCGACCAGTTGCAGCTCGAGTACGACCAAATCGGGTGGGATGGCATCGGCCACCATGATGGCGGCCTGCGCGGTGCTGGCGGCGTTCACCTGGGAGCCGGCCGCCTGCAAGGCTTCCACATAACTGGCGGCCAGTACACGGTCCGGTTCGATCAGAAGGATCTCGAAAGTCACCATTGCTACACCAGGTGCAATTGGTTATTCGATTGCAGCACCGTACCCAGACCGTAGAGATTATGGTGACGCGAGGGTCTGAGACTGAGGTTCATGGCGTGCAGGATGGTATCGGCCACGAAGACGCCGGCGCCGCTGGTGTGAGTCAGACTGAGTAGCGGCTGGCGGCTGCGGCGTTGCAGCTCCCGCCCCCGTTGCAAGGCCTCGAAGCTGAGCTGGCGGGTGTCGGCGTATAGTCCGGCGACGATCCCATAGCGGCTGCGATGGGTTGCCAGGTGCAGCTTCAGCTGCGTGCCCTCCTGGGCCGGCAAAGCCTCGATGAGAGCCGCGCCCAGACTGGTAAGCGCCGCCTGCAGACCTTGCCGGTGTGCTAGCACCGGGCCGAAGCGGCCGGCAATGTTCAATTCCAGATCAACACCGTAATTCTTGGCCAGAGCATCAAGCTGCTGGCCCGTATCATAAAGTACCGAGGAGACGCTGACCGCCTCGGTTGCCAGAGGTGCCGGTTCCAGTGCCAGCCGCACGCCCAGGGCATAGTTATCGAGTAGCCGGAGCGCCGCTTCGGCTGTCGAACGCATCAGGCCGAGATTGGCCTGCCCGCTCAGCTGTCCCTGTTCAGCTTGTCGTGCCACCTGGAGCAACGGTAATTTTAATTCTTCGACGACGCTCAATAGGAGTTGCTGAGACAACACCGGTACCTGTTCGTTTTCATTCTGCTTGTGCGCCATGAACGGTCGTCGCCCTCACTTCACTCTGCTCCAAGTATAGCGCAGAGCGTCTAGGGCGAGAAACTGAAGTTCGGCAGGATATAGTTGTTGAAATCGGCTAAATAAGTGCCGCCATCAGTTTCCAATTCAATGGTCTGCGATCGAAGCGGCATCAATATCAGCGTGCCTGATACCTG
>DATNAB010000086.1:0-5502 GCA_035573115.1 Verrucomicrobiia bacterium | reverse complement strand
AAGATGCGCATGACGACCTTCTCGCCGTCCAGGATCGGCAGGGTGGAGACGCGCAGGGCATAGATGCTGCCGTTGATCTCGACCTTGAAACGTCCATCCTGCGGAGCGCGGTGCTCGTCGATCTTTAGGTTACTCAGGATCTTGATGCGGCTGACGAGCGCCCCGAGCATCTTGCGCGGCAGCTTGTTGGCCTCGCGCAGCAGACCGTCAATGCGATAACGTACCACGACGTCGTTCTCGCGCGGTTCGATGTGGATGTCGCTGGCGTTGGCCTTGATGCCGTACTCAATGAGAATATTGACTGTCTGGGCGATCGGCGAGTCTTCGGCGACATCGCTCTCGTCGACCTCCTCCTCGGCCTCGGCTTCATCATCGCTGGCGATGACTTTGGTCAGTTCGCTGCTGATGTTGCCGCGGTACTGGTCGAGCGCCGCCTTGATCAGACCGGCGGTAGTGATATGAATCTTGACGTCGTTGCCCAGCTGCTTGTGCAGGAAGTTGATGGCCTGGATGTCGTCGGGATCCTCCATGGCTACCAGCTTGGTGCCCTTCTCATCAACGTCGAACACCACGGCACCATATTGACTGGCGATGCGTTCCGGCAACAGTTTCAGGGTCTCATGCTTGATGTCGCGGGCGTTCAATTCCACGTAAGGCACTTCAATAGCCTCGCCGTACAGCTTGACCAGATCCTTCTCGGCCAGGACGCCGTCTTTAAGCACCACCGATTGGAGCGACTTCTTCTCGCTCGCCGCTTGTTCGCGTAGACTGGCAAGCTGCGGCTTGCCGACCTTGCCGCTGCCCTCGAGCAGCTTTTCAAGCTGAGTATCAGTTATATGCATTTTTTATCTTTATATTAATCCACCCATGATGGCTTCATTTTAGCAAACCGGAGCCTAAAACGTAAGCAGTTACAAGTTAAATCAACATTAAAAACCGACTCTCCATAAACGCTAGCAATTTTACGACAGACATGTCGCCGCTATAGTGCTAAAATAGTAAGTAACGAGAGGAGTAACGACTATGGCCCAAACAAAGACGGCTAAGGCCGGCAAACCCGCGGAAACCGACGCCAAGACCGATACCGGCAAGCAGAAGGCGCTCGGCTTGGCCGTGGAAACCATTGAGAAACAGTTCGGCAAGGGTTCGATCATGAAGCTTGGCGAGGCACACGGCGGCAACGTCGAATGCACACCGACCGGCGCGCTCAGCCTGGATATAGCCCTGGGCGGCGGCATCCCCAAAGGCCGGGTGTTGGAGATCTACGGTCCGGAGAGTTCCGGCAAGACCACGTTGACGCTTCACGCTATCGCAGAGGTACAGAAAGCCCGTGGCACAGCGGCCTTCATCGATGCCGAACACGCGCTCGATCCCTCTTACGCCAAGCGCATCGGTGTGGACATCGAAAACCTGTTGCTCAGTCAGCCCGATAACGGCGAGCAAGCACTCGAGATCGTCGAGACGCTGGTACGTTCCAACGCCGTCGACCTGATTGTCGTCGACTCCGTGGCGGCGCTGGTGCCGCGTGCCGAGATCGAAGGCGAGATGGGTGACAGCCACATGGGTCTGCAGGCCCGCCTGATGAGTCAGGCACTGCGCAAGCTCACTGCCATCATCAGCCGCAGCAAGGCCACAGTTATCTTCATCAACCAGATCCGTATGAAGATCGGTGTAATGTTCGGCAACCCTGAGACGACTACCGGTGGTAATGCCCTCAAGTTCTATTCCAGCGTCCGGGTCGACATCCGTCGTATCGGCCAGATCAAGCAAGGTGAGAATATCATCGGCAACCGCGCCCGCGTCAAAATCGTCAAGAACAAGATCGCCCCCCCGTTCCGCCAGGCCGAATTCGACATCATGTACAACAAAGGCATCAGCAAGAGCGGCGACATCCTTGATCTTGCCGCTGACCGCAATATCGTCGAGAAGACCGGCGCTTGGTACGCCTACGGTGGCACCAAGATCGGCCAAGGCCGCGAGGCTGCCAAGACCTACCTGGAGGAAAATCCCAAACTGATGGATGAATTGGCTAAGAAGGTCCTGGCGGACGAGAACACTCAGGATTAACGCGGGCGCCCTGCCGGCATGAATGTCACGGCCATCAAACAGCAGGTCAAGCGGCAGGGCAGGTATTCGATTTTTGTCGATGGCACATACGCTTTCTCGTTGAGTGAAATCGCATTACTTGAAAGCAAATTGTCCATCGGCCGGGAACTGACCAGCGATGAACTCAAAGAACTGAAGCAGACCTCAGCCGATGATAAGGTCTATAACAACGCGTTAGCCTACGCTACGTTGCGGCTGCGCAGCACATGGGAGATGGAGCAATATCTGCGACGCAAACAGGCATCAGCTCCGCTCGCTGACCAGATACTTAACAAGTTAAGTATCATGGGATTACTGGATGATGAAGCATTCGCCCGTGGCTGGGTGGCCAATCGTCGGCTGTTGAAATCCATGTCACGCCGTAAGTTGTTGCAGGAGCTGCGTGCCAAGCGTGTTCCCGATGATATCGCTCAACGCGCCGTAACTGAAGACCAAACTGACGAACAGTCGGTATTGGTCGATCTCATCGCGCGCAAACGACGACAGGCCCGCTACCGTGACGATCAAAAACTCATGCAATATCTTGCCGGCCAAGGCTTCAACTACGGTGATATAAAAGCGGCCTTGGAGATCACCGAAGAGCTCTAGGCCGCCGAAGCAGAAGCCGTCGCCGGCGCACTCTTCAACAGGTCACTGATGATGATGCGGCGCGGCGTGATCTCCTGGATCTGGGAACGGTCGATGCTGAGCGAGCCGCCGGTAAAATTCCTGAGGATCGATTGCGAGACGTACAGTTTCTGTACGAACATCGTCTCCATCTCGGTGGCATAATCGCCGACCTTGCCGACCTTTTCCTTGCTCAGCGTCACGACCGGCTTTCCGATCAACTCGAAATTTAGATCCATGATCTTCTGTAGACGGACCAATTCATTGGCCTCGGATAACACTTCGTGATCATTGACCACATAACCGTCGGGCAGGACGTCGCGGATGTCCTGGTAGAGCAAGACAAGTTGTTTCTTTTTATCGAAACGATCCTGGCAGTAAAAACCCTCGACCTTCAGATTATTCGGGTTGATGATAGCGCCGGTTACGGTAGCTACCGGCGTGCCCGTGCGCAAAGACAGCACGGATTTTTGTACCAAGGCCCCGCTCAACTGCAACATATATCCAGTATAACCTATAGCAAATTGGCGCTTCAGAGAGGCAAAAGTGAAATAATTTAAGCATTTCGACACGTTCATGAGGCTCATGCTTGCAGCCTCTGACAGCTGCGCTCTACAATCCGGCTACCATGCGGCGGATTCAACGGTTACGAATAGCGATGATGATGGTTCCCGTGCTGACCGGTTTGCTGGCGGCACCCTGGTCCATGCGCCCGGTTGCAGCTGATGCGGCTAACCCCTCCCTCACTATTAGTCAGCTCAAAATCACCAGCGGCAACGGCCAATTCATTACGCTCTACAACGCCACCGACGCGACGCTCGATATGAGCCGGTACCAGCTGGAATACTTTAACAGCTATGATCTCGGCAAGGCCACGAGTAGCAAGCTGATTGCCCTTTCCGGCACCATACCGCCGCATGGTTATTTTATGGTCAATGACGATGCATTATTATTGTGCTATCAGCTGACGGTAGATTCACTATCGCTTGGCCTATCTAGCTCGGCGGGGATGGTGGAGGTGCTGGCTTTCACGCAATCTGCTTCCGGCGGTCCGGCCACGCCGGCGCTGCAGGATTACGTAGGATGGTCCAAGGCTGCAGCACCTGGTGCGCAGACCTTGCCATCAGCTTCGGACGCGTTCCTACAACGTGCCCCTGCCGCTACGGGCGGCAATCCACAGGTGACTGCGCCCGGTACCGGCAGCTGGCAAACGGTCCAACCCGATCCAGCAAACCCTTGCAGGTTACTGAGCACGGCTTCCGGCACGCCGGTAGCGTCGCCTGCCGGACTGGGCCAATTGTTGCCGGAGGGAGATCCGCCGGCAACAATTTTAGAAGCCGCTCAACCATCAGGAGGTACTCCCGCGCCGTCCTTGCCAGCGGCCGATTTCGGTCTACAGGCGCCGAGTGTTACTGAATTGCTACCGAATCCAAATGGTACCGGCAACGACTCGACTAATGAATTTATAGAATTGTACAATCCCAATGCTGCCACTTTTGACCTTACTGGCTTCAGTCTGCAGGCCGGCACCAGTCTGCCGGCCCGTAGCTTCATCGCTTTTTACTCCGCGACTACCAGGTTGAGCCTAAGCAACGGCGGTGGCCAGGCCAAACTGCTGGATCCATTTGGAAACAGCATCTCGGCCAGCGGCATGTACGCTGCGGCTGCTGACGGTCAGTCATGGGCGCTCGCAAAAGGCAAGTGGTATTGGACGACTGTCATCACACCGGGGAAGCCGAACGCCATCAAGCTGCCACCGGCTAAAAAGGCTTCAACTAAAACTACAGCGAAAAGTAAGACGGCGAAAACGACAGCCACCAAGATAAAAGCTGGTAAAACTGCTGCAACGGGCGGTGGCCAAGACGACCCAGTGACCAGCCCGATCCATGTCCGTATCCTTGCTCTCGTTGCCGGGCTCGCGCTACTATACGGGGCATATGAGTACCGTGCAGACCTGGCAAACCGAATCTATAAGTTCAGACAACACTTCGGACGTGGCTATGAAGATCGGCCGTAAACTTCAAGGCGGTGAAGTCATCGAACTGATTAGCGATCTAGGTGGTGGCAAGACTACTTTTGTGCGCGGGCTTGCCAAAGGCATGGGCAGCCAAGACACGGTTCGCAGCCCCAGCTTCACTCTGAGTAACGAATACCGGTCCGGCAAATTGACGTTATATCATTTCGATTTTTACCGGCTGGAAGATCCGGGCATCATGCGCCGTGAATTAGCTGAAGTGCTGGAAGATCCCGGGGCCGTGATTGCCGTAGAGTGGCCGGGTGAAGTCGCGGAAATATTGCCACAGCGACGCCTTACTCTACGCATACATCCGGACGAAACGAACGACACTAAGCGGGAGCTCCATTTTTCATACCCCGCAAGTCTCGAATACCTTGTAAAAGGAATGGACGTATGATCATCCTCACCATCCGCACAGACAAGCCAGAAGCCGAACTTGGCTTGTTCGACGGTGCGACCCCGTTAGGCTACATCACCTGGCAGGCTCACCGACAGCTGGCCGAAACCATCCATCAGAAAATCAAGAAACTGCTCGATGAACAGGGCCATAGCCTGTATGACCTGGAGGGTATCGCTGTCTTCAAAGGGCCGGGCAGCTTCACTGGCTTAAGGATTGGCATCACTGTGGCCAATGCTCTGGCCGATAGCCTGAAGCTACCGATCGTCGCCGGCAACGGAAGTGATTGGATAAAAGCGAGCTACAACCGGCTGGCAAAGGGTGAGAATGACGGATTGGCGACGCCGGAATACGGCGCGGAGCCGCACATCACCAA
>DATNAB010000085.1:0-5540 GCA_035573115.1 Verrucomicrobiia bacterium | reverse complement strand
ATTCGACTTTGACCATCGGGCAGGCCGAAGCTAAGCCAAAATCCGCAAATACTAGGGGCTCCAGTATCCTCATCGCCATCGACAAGACCACACAAAGGATGTCGGTGTTTATCGACGGAACCAAGAAATACGACTGGCGCGTATCGACCGGACGGCCAGGTTATTCGACGCCCTCTGGGACTTACACTGCCACGTCCATGAATGAGGTTTGGTACAGCAAAGAGTGGGACAACGCTCCCATGCCGCACGCAATCTTTTTCATGACGGATGGCCATGCTGTCCATGGCAGCTACGAGGTGGGGAGTCTCGGGAGACCCGTGTCGCATGGCTGCGTGCGCATAGCGCCCAAAAATGCCACCACCCTGTATGCCCTGGTGGAAAAGGTCGGTCTTAAGAACGCGCAAGTTTCGCTCACCGGGGTTACCCCGGGCGGTGAGTATAAGATTGCAGGCCAGCCAAAACCTAGTCGCGCCACCCCGAAATCAGCCAGCCGGGCTGGTGTCGGATCAACCTATGCTCAGGAGGACTCAGGGTACTTGCGCGACGACCAATTCGGGCGAGGAGGGTTTTTCCGACGCTTGTTTGGCGGTAGCCGCTAAGAAGATCGCTTCTGGCTCTCAACCGAACCAAATCCATCACTGCTGTTCCGCTTCGGACCCAAAGCGGACAGAGGAATTCATACGCGCTTCGCTTTCCGCGGATGAGGGGGCCAGTTTTACATGGATGTCATGTTCTTTATCACACCGACCAGGATCATGAGGATCGCGCCGCCCACAGCGCCCCCACCGATGTTGCCTACCCAGCCTTCAACCGCAGAGCCCGCGACGGCTCCAATTAGCTGACCAACGATTCCGCCGCCGACGGCGCCCGCGCCCGCCGCGCTACCTCCAAGTGCGCCTGCCACGACCCTGAACCAGCTTTAGCCTATCCGACACGGTCACGTTCGACAAACTCAGCAAGGAAGCCGCCGCGATTGTGGGCAGGCATTGGGGTGAAACTGGAACCGAACCTACAGGAAAATGAGGTTTCCAATGGCACGCGCTGCACCGCCTGATGGGCGACTTGCCATGTTTGGCATGTGGCAAATGCCACAGCACAATTCCGAGCGATCATCCAGAATCTCGTCAAGCTCAGGTGGATTAGGCCCTAGAGACTTGAACGAGAGTCCAAAGCCCCAATCAACGACCTGGCGATGGAGCACTACGACAACAGCACTTCCGGGTGACCCTGCATCAGAGTTGGATCAAGACAAACACTTCGCTTTTAGGAGGTTGGCCATGACACACTATTCCGGCGACACGAGGGGAACGCTCTCCATTACGACGAGCGGCAAAACTCAAAACCACCAGAAGCCAGATGAATTGTCGCGAGAGGTGGCCTTTATTGATCCCGGTATTCCCGAACTCAACACATTCCTCGGGGGTCTGCGCCCTGACCTTGAGGTCATTCTCCTATCGTCGAAGTCCAGTGCTCCGGTGCAGATTGCAAAAGTTCTACACGGTCACTCCCAAATGGTCGCAATTCATATCGTCGCCCATGGCGATCCTGGGGTAGTTGGTTTCAGCTCAGGTGCGCTCACGATCGAGACACTGAACGAGCATGCGCCAGAGCTTGCCGGGATCGGCGATGCTCTTGCGCCCGAGGGTGCGCTGCTGTTGTGGAGTTGCAAAACAGGCAGTGGGGCGCGCGGTGCGACGTTCATTGACGCTCTAGAGCACGTGACCGGCGCCTCCATCGAGGCCGCCACAGATCTCGTGGGCTCTGCTGCCAAAGGGGGAAGTTGGAAGCTAAATTCCCGAAAAACAGGGCATCTTGCACCCTTGGAAGCAAAAGCTGCTGCAGCTTATACCGGAATATTGAGTCAAGACTTCAAAGTTGACTTAAATACGACTACAGACGGGACAGGCGACGCAACGACTTATCTGGAGCAAAGCGAAAACGTTGCTCTGTTGGGCAATGCAACAATACAAGCAGATACGCTAAATTGGATAGGTCAGATAGTAATCACTATAGACTCACCGAATACAACTGAGACCTTAGACCTGCTGATTGACGTTCCTGACGGCATGGATGTTATTCATAACGAGAACGGCCCTGGTTCTCTCACATTAAGATGGACTAATAATTCTGCTCTTCCTCCATCTACTGAAGAGTGGACAAATATACTTAACAGTGTTATTTATAGTGACCCAACAAATCATGATCCCGCAGCGACGAGAAGCTATACGGTCTCGGTACTTGAGGGAAGCCTCTTCAGCACCGAAGAGCGTGTCGTGACTGGGAATATCAACATTACGCCGGTGAACGACGCCCCGACGGCGAATTTCGTTTCCTTTAACTACGGCGGTTCCGCAAACGCCCTCGGTCAAGGGAATAATCTTGACCTGACGGGCAGTTTCTTTGTTGGCGATGTCGATGCCAACGCGGGAATCCTGACAGTAGGTTTGACTGTCACGGACGGAGCCTTGAGCGCCACTTCCGGCACCAGTGGCGTTGGACTAAGCGGAGGCGGCAGTGCCCTTACCATCACCGGTACGCTCACGCAAATCAACGCCTTCCTTAGTGGCTCAGGCAGTACGCTCGGTTTTACCCCCAGCAGCAATTCGCCATCGGCCGTCACTCTTGCGATGATTGTGCACGACAACGGCTCCACAGGTGGCGGAGATCTATCGGCAAGTGTCTCGTCTACTATTAATATCGCTCCGAGGACGCTCATCACCAATTTTACCACTGATACCGGTACCGTGGGCGATCACCTCACCATGGACCACTCTCTGGTGCTCATCGGCACGGGGGGAGCGAACACCACGGTGGAGGTGTTCAAGGATGGCGCGTCAATCGGGACCACGACGGTGGATGCTGGCGGCAACTGGAGTTTCGGTTCCACCGGCACGACGCTCGGCGATGGCACCTACAACTTCACCGCGAAGGCAATAGATGCGGCCGGCAACAGCAGCGGTCCCTCGCCGGCCTTCACCATCAGGGTCGATAGCGCGGTGCCGTCTGCACCGGTGATCACCGACTTTTCGACGGACACTGGCACGCTGGGCGATCACATCACCAATGATCAGACTCTGGTGCTGAACGGCACAGCGGAAGCCGATAGCACGGTCGAGGTGTTCAAAAACGGCGTGTCTATCGGCACAACGCCGGTGGACGGCACTGGTAGCTGGAGCTTGGACCACACCGGAACGACACTCGTCGGCGGCACATACACTTTCACCGCAAAGGCAACGGATGAGGCCGGCAACATCAGCGACACCTCCACGGCCTTCGCCATCAGGGTCGATAGCAATACCGATCCATTGATCTCATCCAACGGCGGTGGCGCTACAGCCAAGGTAGCTGTCGCCGAGAACAGCACGACAGTCACCACCGTCACCGCGGCGGATCCAGATCCTGGGCAGACGCTGAGTTATTCCATCATGCCGGTCGGGGCTGGCGGCGTTGCGAACGCAGACGCGGCTAAGTTTGCCATCAATGCCACGACAGGCGCATTGGCGTTCCTGGCGGCACCGGATTTTGAGCACCCGAACGACGTCGGCACCAACAACGTCTATAACGTCACGGTTCAGGTCTCAGACGGCAATGGCGGGCTTGACACACAGGCCCTTGCGGTCGCTGTGACAAATGTCAGCCCTGAAGCAGTGACCGGGGATACTGGCGACAACATCTTTCTTGCCCAGGCCGATCGCGAAATCTTTTCCGGCTTAGCTGGCAGCGACACGGTGAGCTATGAATTGGCCCATTCGGGGCTGACCGCCAATCTAGCCGCTCCCAAAGGGAACACCGGCGATGCGGCGGGTGACACCTATAACTCGATCGAGAACCTCAGAGGCTCTCCCTTCGGCGACAAGCTGACAGGCGATGCCAACGACAACGTACTGGAGGGTGGTGCCGGCAAGGACCAGCTCGATGGCGGCAGGGGTGGCATGGACACGGCAAGCTATGAGCACGCAGCAAGCGGCGTCACCGCCGATCTCAGTAACTTAAAAAGCAATATCGGAGACGCCGCCGGCGACACCTACAGTGGGATTGAGAACCTGATGGGCTCAGAATTCAACGATACGCTCACCGGCGATAGGGGTGCCAACAAGCTGATCGGTGGCCTTGGAACCGACGTGCTGAAAGGCGGGGCGGGGAACGATACCTTCGTGTTCAGGACGCTGCAGGAGACCACCAGCGCGGCGCCCGACCGGATTACCGACTTTGCGAAGGGCGACAAGATCGATCTCTCTGCCATCGATGCAGATACCGGTGCACCCGGTGATCAAGCGTTCCACATCGGCGGCGGCGGCGGTCACGCCGGGGACATCGTCGCCACGTTCGCGAAGGCCACCAACCTCACCACAGTCGACCTCTACGTCAACAATGACGCAACAGTGGACGCGACCCTCCAGCTTACCGGCGACCATCACAATCTCACTCTCGGTGACTTTGTGGCGTAGAACCGAACTAGCCGTCGAGTAAGTATCATCTGCTAATGGCACTTAACGGACTCAAGCCGCACGTCTCCGCAGCTTCGGCGCTCCTCGGGCTATCTGTTCGGTCGGCGCATCGCACGCAAGAAGCGCAACGACCTGCGTCCATTTCTTGGTCACCGGCAACTTTCGAGCTGAATATGGCCCATCAGCCTCTCCTAGAGGCCTGTGGAGCCGTGGAATACTGGATAGCGGCTGCCCACCGGCAAGGAACTGCTCTGCTTCGCGTTCAGATCCGACCAAAGGGCATATGCCTGATTACCTCGGACCTAGGTAGGCTCTGATAGCCCTGGCGGATGCAGCAAGCATCACCTCGGATCCGTTCCGCTTACCTATCGCAACCTGTACCCCAACAATTTCTGCAGTCTCTTTCTCGATGATCAGGAGGGGCGCACCCGAACTTCCGCGGCTTATCCGACAATCGTGCTCCAGCACAGAACCGGGCAATTCGCCCACCAATAGACAATTCGTGTCCGCTGTCATGACGTGTAGTCGCACCCCTCCATAGCTTGCAGTCATGAGACGCATACCTACTTCGGGGTTACGATCGAGTAGTACGAGAGGCCGAATTGCTGCTGAAAGCGGTTCACTCAATCTCAGAACAACCCAGTCCGACGAGATCGTGGCCATTTCGTTTGTCGGGTCGTATCCAGGCCCGAGAGTGTAGCTTGTAACGCGAGCATGCGTTGTGTACTCGCCCCGCCGGTATCCGAAAAGCAAATGCAGGGAGTCCGGTTGGAGAAAACGGCCCGTACGTCGATTGAAAATGCAATGAGCCGCGGTCAGAACAAGATCCTGCTTGACAGCCGTACACGTGCACGAGCCTCCAACGCTGTTGTTTAGTTTGCCGATTGCCGACCAGGGATAGGCGAAGATGTCAACTTCCGGCAAATCCCGGCCGGACCTTGTCTCAGCCTCGCTGAAGGCTGTGCCTATGAGGACGCACGGCAAGAGCGCGACGAAAGCCAAGCGGCATCTCATATGAGACATAGCGAGCGGGAGCATCTCGTTGCCACGACTTTGACTTTTCTGCTTAGCTCTCCCGGAAGGTTCGCACTA
>DATNAB010000084.1:0-6460 GCA_035573115.1 Verrucomicrobiia bacterium | reverse complement strand
AGCAATGGCCAGAGTACGGGCGGTAAGCACACCGATGAGTAGGCTCCCGCTCAGACCAGGCCCTTGGGTGACGGCGATACCATCGATGTCTTCCCAGTTGCATCTTGCAGTGTCCAGCGCCTCATGGATGACTGGCAGGATAACCTCGATGTGGCTGCGGGCGGCAATTTCCGGCACCACGCCACCATATGCGGCGTGCAGATCCATGCTGGATGCCACGGCGTTTGAGAGTAGTCTTGCCCCATCTTCGACGACGGCCGCCGCCGTCTCATCACAACTGGTTTCGATCCCCAGGATTTTCACCCCTCAAGGATAGCATGCCAGAGAGATATACCTGACCGTATAATTGACAAAAAGCAAATAATTTGCTAGTATAGCCTATAAGGTAAGTAAAAATAAAAATAATCAATAAACTAAGGCGAAACCGATGCCCACCAGCGAACAATTGAGCGGCCCCGCCCAAGCCGAAGCCAATGCCGCAGCCAGCATAGCTGCCCGTGAAGCCGAGCAGCAGGCGGCCAGGCTTTACAACGCTGACGCTTATGAACTGAACGCCCAGATCGATGCCAACGCTAACAGGGCCGCTACGCTTAATGCCACAGAGCAGCGCCGAAATTCGCCTGAGGCAATAGCCGCCAACCGGGATATGGATATCGTCATTTCTGGCTCGCGTGGCCGCACGGAGGGTTACGTTGACGAAGCCGGCCAGCCGCTGACCGCCCCGATCGAGGGCGAAGTCGATCGGATCCGTGATGCTAAAGGCGTCGAGGAGCGGCGCGTCAGCCTGCGGTATGGCGTCAAAGAAGCGGATCGGCAGAAGGTGGCCGACAAGTACGAGGCCAAACAGAAGGAGAAGGCCGAAGGCTATCTGGAGGACGTCGACGAGCTACTCGCCGAAGGCTTTGATCTAACACAGGTGAAACTGATCCTAGATTTGCGTCAGACCTGGCGGGCCCAGGAGCTGAAGCTGCTGAACGGCTTCTTCGAGGCCGGACGGCGTGCCAACGGACCACCTAAGGACGACAAGGCAGCAAAAGAGGCACTGTCGAACGCCGCCCGCCGGGCTTACATTCATATGCGCGAGGCCGGCGATGATGAAGTTCTCTTGAAGCGCATCATCCGTCAGGAGGGTCTGCTCGACCAGAAAGAATACGAAAAGTTCCGCTACCGCTGGGGCAACCCGGAGAAGGGCGAGAGCAAGAAATTCACGGCTTACCGCGATCATTACCTGGCCGAGGTCCGTTCCAATATCACGACTGCCAACCGCGAGCGGCAGCTCGCACACATGGAGCGGCGCGGCGAACCTGGCGTGGGCGATCCGGCCCGGCGCCCCGAAGCGCAGGCTGCAAGGACTGCTGCAGCAGGTAGCGAGCAGGGCAACGACACCCCGGAGCCGGCCTATAAGACGATCGAATACGATGTGGACGAGTACGGCATGAAGCGCATCGGCCTGGAGTATTCCGAAAAGGGCACCGAGATAAAGTCCGACGGGGAAGCCAAGCTTGATCCGACGATCATCTGCACCGAAGAAAACGAGCAAGGAAGCGCCAATTATTACTATGCACCCAACGGCCTGCAGGGTGATGTGATCGATGTCGGCAGGAGCGTGATGGAGAACCGGATCGTGTACTTGCCGCGCGGCAATAACAACGAAGAGCCATACCCGCCAGTTGTCATCGGTGAGAAGTGGATGGTCGGCGATCAGGAGATAGACCCTGTCGGGGACGTGCAGGTCAGCCTGGCGGTCCTGCAGGATGGCCAGATCCCGCACGAATCGTATGAGCAACGGGGTATGGATACCTTCGCCAAACTGGACGAGATGATCCGGGCTATCCGGGAAGCGGAGGCTGCCGCCGCGGATCCTGCGCCGGCCCAGGAGAACGGAGCTGATCCGGTGAATCCGGATCAGTTTACGGCTGACCAGTCGTACATCTCGTGGTTCCGCGAACATCGAGCCCCGGGTCTGAAAAAGCTTCTGAAAGCCCGCCAACTCGGCGCATTTCTGACCGCGGGCGCGGTCGTGGCGCTGGATTACGGCGTGGGGACGGAAATCTATGACAATACCGTGAAGCCTTATGTCGACGCCCTGCCTGAAGACCCGGACCGTGAGCCGGCCATCAAGCGGATTCTCGGTGCCATAGCCAATGTAAAAGCTAAGATGAACAAGAAGACCGCCCAGATGGCTGAAGCGGCCATGGCAGCCGGCAGCCGGACGGCTGAGCGTGCCGGTAACTTCACCAGGAAGGTTGATTATCTTGGCAACGTAGCACTCATAAAGACGGCCGAATACGCTGCTGTTACCTGGGATTATATGTCATTGCCTGAACGGCTGCGCCGGGAACAGGCTGAGCTTGAAGAACAGCAGGCATCCGGCGAGCAGCGTCCGGATGATGAAGATACACTGAGGTAAGCCGCCCCAGGGTATACTGTAGGGCATGAGTTTGCGCAGTATCGTCAAGAAATTGATACCGACGGGGCTATTCGCGGCCATAGAGCCGTACGGACATCTCGGCGAAGCAGTGCTGTTCAATGTGTTGAACGGTTTTCCATCGCGCGGCCTGAAGGTGATCGGCGTAACGGGGACCAACGGCAAGACCACGACCTCGTTCTTGATCCACCGTATGTTGGTGGAGGCGGGGTATGATACGGGGCTTATGACGACCGTGGCTTACGGAGTGAACAATGATATCAAGCCGCAGGTGCAGCATATGACGAGCGTGGATGTGCCGACGCTCATGAAACGGCTGAAGGAAATGAAACGTGAAGGAGCCGAGTGGCTGGTGCTGGAAACGACCAGCCATGCGTTGGCCCAGCATCGGGTGTGGGGTGTGCCGTATAGCGTGGCCGTGCTGACCAACCTTACACACGAGCATCTTGATTATCATCGGACGTTTGAGCGTTACCGTGATGCCAAACGGATGATGTTCAAACAGGCGAACCGCAATCGGCGCGGCTTCCGCACAGGCGTGGTGAACGCCGAAGATCCGAGCGCGGACTTCTTTGCTGGCGACGTGAAGCGGGCGATACGGTACGGTGTGAAAGAAGGCGATCTGCGCGCTAGTAAAGTGCGCCTGGGCGCTGACGGCGTGGAGTATGACGTGGAGGTGCAGGGCGAAAAACTGCATATCCGGTGCCGCCTGCCGGGCAGTTTCAACGTGTATAACTCTTTGGCCGCGGTCGGTGTGGGGCAGGTGGTGGGACTTTCGGGCAAGCAGATAGAGCAGGGCATTGCGGCCTTAGATGGCGTGGAGGGCCGGATGACCCATCTCGACGAGGGTCAGGGTTTCGACGTTATCGTGGATTATGCGCATACGCCTGATAGTTTTGAGAAGCTGTTCAAGGATTTCCGGCCGGTGGTGAAGGGTAAGCTGATTGTCATGTTCGGTTCGGCCGGCCGGCGCGACGAGGAGAAACGGGGTACGCAAGGACAGTTGGCCGGAAAATATGCCGACGAAGTTGTGGTAACTGAGGAGGATGATCGCGATATTGACGGTCTGGAGATCATGGATCAGATCGCGGCCGGTGCCGAGAAGACCGGGAAGGTACGTGACAAGGATCTGTTCCTGGTGCACGACCGAGCTGAAGCTATCCAGCTTGCGCTCAAACGGGCCGGCAAGGGCGATGTGGTGCTATTGCTGGGCAAGGGGCATGAGAAAGATATCCTGCGCAACGGGCCGAAGGCGGCCGAATTGCGTCACCTGCAACAGGATGATCACAATCCCGAACGAGTGCGCGAGGACCCCTGGGATGAGCTTGATACGGCACGCAAAAGTCTGCGTCGCCTGACTAAGAAATCATAAATTATTAAGTGAGAGATTCCGGGTTTAGTTATTTGTTTTTGTTGCGTGGTGAAGGGAGCGAGGCGGGAGCCTGCAAGCTGCGACCTTGGACGGCAAAAAAAACGAAACTAAACCCGGAAAGCCGGATGGCGCGAGCACCTGCTCGATTGCTAGTGCTCGAAAGCGCCATCCGTTTCCGGTCCTTCGTGAAGCTCTAAGCTGCTGCCAGAGCCCCGTAGTCGTACCCGTGTTCGCTGCTTTCAGCGTCCCTTGTGTGCTGCTCTTGCCTGAAGAGGCGTTCGAGCTGGTGCTCGTATCGCTCGATCTTCGCGATGAACTTCGTCAGAAGTGTGCTGATGAGCTTGTTGTAGCTCAGTAGCTTCGTCGGAAGTACATGACAGCGGAGGTTTCCTCCTTTGGTCTCTTCGATTTCATCGATGCCTGCGCTGTTTTCAGCTGACTTGCGAAGCTTCGCACGGAACTTCGAGTCATGGCTGAAGGTCAGGACTTCGATCCAGTTGGACGGAAGCCTCCGATAGCGGACGACAGTGCCGCGGAGGGTGAATGGTTCAACTACGATTGTTGACGACAAAAGGTGCACCTTCTTCCTTCAAATTGGAGGACTGGAATAGGGTTTAGTATACCAGAATACAATTAAAATGCAAATGCTTATAAGGGCCGGGGGTTGACCTGATTTTGGCACTCCAGTATGATGAGTGCTAGAAACAGGTGTTCAAAACAGGAGGTTACCGATGAGCGCACCCTTGCAACCTTTGGGAGATTACGTGGTCGCCCAGGCCGAAGCGGCCGAAGCCAAGACCAAGAGCGGGCTGTATCTGCCCGATAATGCCCAGGAAAAGCCCAAGACCGCCAAAGTGGTGGCTGCAGGACCGAACGCCCGGCAGGTGAAGACGGGTGACCGAATCGTATACAAGAGCTACAGTACGACCGAAGTGAAGGTCGAGGGCAGCGAGTACATTCTGGTCAAAGAAGAAGACATTCTAGCGACTGTTAAATAGGAGGAATTTCATATATGGCAAAGAAAGTTTTTTATGACGATGACGCCCGCAAGCGAGTGCTTAGCGGCGCGGAGATCTTGTATAACGCGGTGAAGACGACCATGGGCCCGAAGGGGCGCAATGCGGTCATCAGCAAGTCGTACGGCCCGCCGACGGTGACGCATGACGGCGTGACCGTGGCCAAGGGCGTGGAACTAGCTGATGCCGATGACGAGACGTTGGGCTACAAAGTCGGCGCCGAGCTGATTAAGCAGGCAGCTTCGAAGATGAATGACGTGGCCGGCGATGGCACCACAACGGTCACCGTGCTGACCTATCACATCCTGTATGAAGCGAATAAATTGGTCGCGGCCGGCCACAACCCAATGCTGCTGCGCAAAGGCTTGGAAGCGGCCGCGCAGGATGTCATCGCCAAGCTCTCCCGCATGGCCGAAGACATCCAAGGCAAACAGTCGCGCGTGGCTGAAGTCGCTACCATTTCCGCCGGCGATGCCGAAATTGGCAAACTGATTGGTGACGTTATCGGTAAGGTTGGCAAGGACGGCGTCGTGACCGTCGAGGAAGGGCAGGGACTGGAGCTTGAATCTGAAGTGGTGGAAGGCTTCACCTTCGATCGCGGCTTCGTCAGCCCGTATATGGTGACCGACGCAGCCCGCATGGAGGCTGTCTACGACAAGGCCGCCATCGTGATTACTGATAAGAAGATCTCCAGCATCCAGGAATTCCTGCCGCTGCTCGAGAAACTCGCGCAGACTGGCAAGAAGGATCTGGTGATTGTTGCTGAGGACGTGGACGGCGAAGCTCTGGGCACGTTGATCCTGAACCGTCTGAAGGGTGTATTCAACACTGTCGCCGTGAAGGCCCCGGCCTTCGGCGACCGCCGTAAGGACATCCTGAACGACATCGCCATCCTGACCGGCGCCACTGTTGTCTCCGACGACCAGGGCATGACATTCGAGAATGTGGACCTGGA
Organism: Verrucomicrobiia bacterium; assembly: GCA_035573115.1. Taxonomy (GTDB): domain Bacteria; phylum Patescibacteriota; class Saccharimonadia; order Saccharimonadales; family UBA4665; genus DATNAB01. Next base: position 689 of record DATNAB010000084.1, on the reverse strand, counting down.
CGTGGTCGGTTCGGCCCGGCGTGTCATCGTCAATAAGGATGAGACGACCATCATCGAAGGCGGGGGTTCGCCGGCCGAGATCACAGCCCGCATCAAGCAGATCAATACGCAGGCAGCCGCCGCGACCAGTGAGTACGACAAGGAAAACCTGGAGAAGCGCAGCGCGGCACTCTCGGGCAAGGTCGCCGTCATCAAAGTCGGTGGTGCTACTGAGACCGAGATCGAAGAGAAGAAATTCCGCGTCGACGACGCCGTGCACGCCGTGAAGGCGGCGCTGGCCGAGGGCATCGTGCCCGGTGGTGGCGTGACGCTCGTAAATCTGTCGCAGGGGATTAAGACAAGTGCCAGCGATTCTGTCGCTGCAGGTGTTCAACTATTGAAAGACGCCCTGGAGCGGCCGTTCCGTATCCTTCTGACGAACGCAGGCTTGAATCCGGACGAGTGGTTGCCGAAAGTCAGGGCGGCCAAGGCCGGACAAGGTGTGGATGTGAACGAAGGTGTTACACTGGTCGACTTGAAGGCTAAAGGCATCGTCGATCCGGCCCGCGTGACCAAAGAGGCTATCCAGAACGCGGTGTCGATCGCTGGTACGGCCATCACCATGGGCGCGCTGATCGTCGATGTACCCGAGAAAGAACCGGAAGTCCCGGCCGGGGGCGGCATGCCCGGCGGCATGGGCGCCATGATGT
>DATNAB010000083.1:0-4213 GCA_035573115.1 Verrucomicrobiia bacterium | reverse complement strand
GGCCGGGTCGTCGGCATTTCTCCCTTAACAGCCCAGAAGCTCGAACAAAACGCATTGAACAAGCTACAGCGCAATGAACACTTCGCCCAACGCCTTGGCCGATAGGCTGGGGCTGCCTACGCAGCCACAATAGGCTCTGGGGCCTTTTCATCTTCGTCTTCGACTTCGTCGGCCTTGTCAACCAAAGCCAGCGAGACTACCTCATCACCGTCATTAAGACGCATAATGCGCACACCCTGGGTGGCGCGGCCGAGGGCCGGAATGTCTTTGAGGCCTAAGCGGATAGTCTGGCCCTGGCGGCTGATGATGATCAATTCTTGGTCGTCTTCGACCAGACGCTTCACACCGATGAGTTCACCGGTCTTGCTGTTCACCACCGCAGAGCGAATGCCGACCCCGCCACGGGCATGCGGTGTGAATTGGTCGATGCTGGTGCGCTTGCCATAGCCGTATTTACTGATGACAAAGATGTCGGCGCCCTTCTGAACGACATCCATGCCGATAACATGGTCGCCAGGGCGCAAGCGGATGCCGCGCACGCCGCGAGCCACACGACCCATCGGCCGAGCACCCTTCTCGTGGAAGCGAATAGCTTGGCCCTGGGATGTTGAGATGACGACTTCGTCGTCCCCACCGGTCATGCGAATCCATTTTAGTTCGTCGCCGCTATCGAGATTTATGGCAATCAGGCCGCTGCTGCGGACATTCTGATACTGGTCAAACGGCGTTTTCTTGACTACACCACGGACGGTGCACATGATCAGGTTTTGGCAATCGGCTTGCTTGCTGATGTTAATGACACTGCTGACGGTCTCTTCCGGTTGCAGCTGCAACAAATTGACGATGGCAATACCTTTGGCGTTTAGGCCAACGGCTGGCACTTCGTAGGTCTTGATCCGGAAAACTCGGCCCTTGTTGGTAAAGAACAGTAAGAAATCATGCGTGCTGGCGTTGACAACATGCTCGATGACGTCTTCTTCGCGCGTGGCCATGCCGCGCCGGCCTTTACCGCCCCGTCCCTGACGCTTGTACTCGGCGACCGAACTGCGCTTGATGTAATTGGCGGCCGTCAGCGTGACCACCACCTGCTCGTCGGCAATCAGATCTTCATCGCTCATCTTCCCGAGCTCGCCGGGAATGACCTTGGTGCGGCGCTCGTCGCCATACTGCTTTTTGAGCTCTAATAGCTCGTCTTTGATGATTTTCAGAATCTTTTTCTCGTCGGCCAGAATAGCTTCGAGTTGCGCAATCAGTTTCGTGAGCTCGGCAAGCTCGTCTTCAATCTTCTTGCGCTCCAGGCCGGCCAGCGTGCGCAGTTGCATGGCCAAAATGGCTTTGGCTTGGATCTCGGTCAGCTTGAACTTCTTGATAAGGTTTTCCTGGGCTTCTTCGGTGGTGTCCGAAGCTCGAATGGTAGCAATAACTTCGTCAATGTGGTCCAGCGCCGTCTTCAAGCCCTCCAGGATATGAGCCCGTTCCTGAGCCTTTCGAAGTTCAAACTCCGTCCGACGACGAACCACAATGGTGCGGTGTTTAATGTGCTCTTGCAGGATGTCCTGCAAACCGAGCACGCGCGGCTGGATACCATCGATCAGCGCCATCATATTGAAATGGAAGCTCGTCTGCAGCGGCGTCAATTTGTACAGCTGATTCAACAGCTTTTTCGGATAGGCATCCTTTTTAAGGTCGATGACGATCCGCACTTGGCCGCGAGCCGTTTCGTCACGCAGGTCACTGATACCGGCCAATTTTTTATCGCGTACCAAATCGGCTATTTTCAGCACCAACGTTTCTTTATTCAAAGCATACGGGATCTCCGTAATAACGATCTGGTGGCGGCCCTTGGCACCTTCGACAACTTCTGCGACACCTCGAGTGACCACGCCACCACGACCAGTGGCGTAAGCGGTCCGGATTGATTCCTTGCCATAAATGACGCCGCCGGTTGGGAAGTCGGGTCCCTTCACATGCTCCAATAAATCATCAAGACTGGCGTCCGGGTGGTCGACGAGGTGCACCTCGGCGTCCACTAGCTCATTGAGGTTATGTGGCGGGATGTTAGTCGCCATACCGACAGCAATGCCCAGTTGTCCGTTCAACAACAAGTTTGGCAATTTAGCCGGTAGGACGGTTGGTTCCTGAGTGGTACCGTCATAGTTATCGCGGAACTCTACGGTCTCTTTGTCGATGTCGGCTAGAGTCTCGTCAGCCAGCCGTGCCATTTTAGCTTCGGTATAACGATAAGCGGCTGGTGGATCGCCGTCCATACTACCAAAGTTACCTTGACCGTTAACCAGAGTGTAGCGCATGGCGGCCGGCGGATCGCCGTCCATTGAGCCGAAGTTACCCTGGCCGTTGATGAGCGTATAACGCATCGCCCAGGGCTGCGCCATTCGTACCATGGCATCGTAGATCGAGGAGTCACCATGTGGGTGGTATTTACCCATGACTTCACCGACCACGTTGGCACTTTTACGGTGACGAGCCGTCGATCGCAAGCCCGTGGAATTCATGCTATAGAGGATGCGCCTATGCACTGGCTTGAGACCATCCCTGACGTCAGGCAAGGCGCGGTCGATAATGACACTCATGGAATAACGCAAATAGCTATCTTCCATGACGTTTTCAACGGTTCTTAGCTCAACGGTTCGCGAATGACCAGAATCCAGTACGTCCGCGTCCTGCACGGCGCCCCGGCGACGCTCTTCCATGGTCTGCTCGGGGACTACGTCGTTATTAGGCCGCTCTTCCTCCGGCTCGGGCAGATTCACTTGTTCGTCGTCCATCTAGATGTCCAAATCTTTCACAAATTTAGCGTTAGCCTGAATAAATGATTTGCGAAGTTCGACTTCCGTCCCCATCAGCTTATTAAAAATAGCGTCAGCTTTTTCGGCATCTTCGACCTTAATTTGTACCAGCACGCGCTTCTCAGGATTCATGGTCGTCTCGAACAGCTGCTCGGCGTCCATTTCACCCAAGCCCTTGTAGCGCTTTAACTCCGTAAAGCCGGCTTGCTTGATACGTTCGTCTTTGCCGTCAACCTTGAGGCCTTCTTTTTTACGCTTCTCTATCTCGGCGTCCAGATAAGTTTCCAGCTCATCCTCATCATAAATAAACGCCGGATTTTTGCGGCTTGGTCGGACTAACTCAAACAGGGGCGGCTTTGCTAGATAGACATGCCCGCCATCGACCACTTCTTTCATATAACGAAAGAAAAAGGTCATCAGCAATGTCGAGATGTGGCTGCCGTCAACGTCGGCGTCAGTCATGATGATGATCCGATCGTAACGCAAACCGCTCAGGTCAAATGACTCTTCAATGCCGACCCCTAGCGCCTTAATAAGGCTGAGGATCTCGTTGTTGGCCAGCATCTTATCCAGGCGCGCTCGCTCAACATTCAGTACCTTACCGCGCAGCGGCAGAATAGCCTGAGTCTTGCTGTCGCGGCCGGACTTGGCTGAGCCTCCAGCCGAGTCGCCCTCCACCAGATAAATTTCAGAGTTCTTCGGATCTTTGGAGGAGCAGTCGGCCAATTTGCCAGGCATGCTAGCACCGTCCAGGACACCTTTGCGCAAGATGTTCTCGCGGGCGGCGCGGGCAGCTTTGCGGGCCCGGGCAGCCAGCAGTGCCTTGCCGACAATCTTGCGCGCCACAGCCGGGTGCTCTTCTAGATAATAATTTAGGTACTCATTCATGACCTGCTCGACGTAGCCGCGGACTTCCGGGTTGCCAAGTTTGTTTTTGGTCTGCCCCTCGAACTGCGGGTCGGGCAATTTGACTAAAATGATGGCGGTTAGGCCTTCGCGAGTATCCTCGCCGGTCAGATTCTCTTCCTTTTCCTTCAGCAAGCCATTCTTACGAGCATAATCATTAATGACGCGTGTCAGCGCCGCCCGAAAACCAGTTAAGTGCGTGCCGCCATCCGGATTGAGCACGTTATTGGCGAAAGCCCGTATGACCTCGGTGTACGCATCAGTGTACTGCAGCGAGATCTCGATCTGCGCCTCCTGCACCATTTTGTCGACGTAAAAAATGTCGTCGTCGACTACTTCTTTGCCGATATTAAGGTGTTTGACGTAGCTCTGGATCCCTCCCTCGAAGTAAAAGCCGTAGCGAGCGCCGCTGCGCTCATCGGTAATGCTGGTATGAATGCCCTTGGTCAGATACGCGGCGTGGCGTAAGCGGTCCAGCACTGTCTCATAATTGATCTTGG
>DATNAB010000082.1:0-3244 GCA_035573115.1 Verrucomicrobiia bacterium | reverse complement strand
GATAATCTCAAGCAGAATGTGGCAACGGCGGGTTTCGTGGTGCCGACCGCTATCCAGGATCAGACTATTCCGCTGAGCCTCGAAAACAAAGATATCATCGGTCTCGCGAACACCGGTACCGGTAAAACGGCAGCCTTTTTGCTGCCGGCACTCAATAAGCTTTATAGTCGCAGGACTACCGGATCAGTGCTGATCATGGCGCCAACGCGCGAATTAGCTCAGCAGATCGACGCGGAATTTAAGAAATTTTCAGTTGGCATGAAGGTCTATTCGGTGCTCTGTGTCGGTGGTGTAAACATCGGCGGTCAGATTCGTCAGATCAAGCGCGGGCCGCACGTCATCATCGGTACTCCGGGCCGCCTGAAAGACCTTTTACAGCAAGGTATCCTCGATCTGAGTATGGTGAATACGCTCGTACTTGATGAAGCCGATCGTATGCTCGACATGGGATTCATTACTGATATCCGTGTGCTCCTGCAAGCGACTCCAAGCAGCCGCCAAACACTCTGCTTCAGCGCTACTATGAGCGATGGTATCAAATCGATCGTCCGCGACTTTATGCACCAACCTGAACTGATTTCCGTCAAGCAGACCGAGAGCAACGATCATATATATCAAGACGTCGTCAGCTATCGGGACGACGAGCATAAAAAGCAGCTGCTCATCGAAATGCTACAGCAAACTGAATTCAGTAAGGTAATCGTTTTCGGTGAAACCAAATTTGGCGTCCAGCGCTTGTCGGACCGGCTTGAAGCCCACGGCATCCGCTCGCTTGCCATTCACGGCAACAAATCACAAGGCCAGCGTAATCGGGCTTTGGCTTCCTTCAAGTCGAATGAGGCGAAGGTACTGGTTGCTACTGATGTTGCAGCCCGCGGGTTGGATATTCCTAACGTGAGCCACGTCATTAACTTTGAGCAACCGCAGAGCTATGACGATTACGTGCATCGCATAGGGCGGACCGGTCGTGCCGGCAATTTTGGCGCGGCCCTTACTTTTGTCAAAGTATAGTCACTAGTTATAAGTACGGTATCCAATAGATTTTCAGGGGAGCGCCGGCGACCTGATACAATAGGCGCATATATATAGAAAAGAGGGATCCGTATGCTGAACAAACTCGGAAGTTTCATTACCAAAAACCGATGGTGGGTAATTGCCGCCTGGGTGGTCGTAACCGTCGCCATTTCGGCGTTCGCACCCAAGCTAAGCAGCGTCACCAGCAGTGACCAGACGAGCTTCCTACCCAGTAAATACGAGTCCGTCCAGGCGCAGAAGATCGGTGAACAGGCCTTCCCGCAGTCCAAAGACGATACCGAAATCCTGCTCGTGCAACGTCAAGATGGCGGCAAACTGACCGCCAGCGACAAGGCTGATATCCAGAAACTGGCGGAGAACCTTGAGGCCGCGCACATCAACAAAGTGGAAGCGGTGCCGACCGCTGCTATAAACGTATCCAATGACGGCACGGCCGAGATGGTCCCGATCATCGCCAAAGGCCAGGCTACCGGCGGTACCGAAGACGTCGATTTCGTAAAGGCCGTGCGAGCCGAGGTCAAAAAGCTCACGGCAGGTACCGATCTTAAGACCGGCCTGACCGGCAACATCGCCATCAACGCCGACAGCAACAACCAGTCCAATAAAGCACTGAAGATTGTCACGATGGCCACGTTCGCGTTGGTCATCATCCTGCCCGGCATCATCTTCCGCAGCCCGGTGGCAGCTTTCGCCCCGGTGCTAGCCGTGACGTTGGTCTACACCTTGTCGCAGTCACTCATCGCGCTCGTCGCCAAGACGTTCGGCTTCAAGATCGACAATTCCCTAAGCATCCTCTACACCGTCGTTTTGTTCGGCATCGGCACCGATTACATCCTATTCCTGCTATTCAGATATCGGGAAAAGCTGCGTACCGGTGACCGTGGCCACGACGTGGTGGCCTTCGCGCTCAGCCGGGCCGGGGAAGCGATCCTCTCGGCCGCGCTAGTGGTCGCCGCCGCCTTCGCTGCGCTTGGATTCTCGGACTTCGGCATCTTCAAGAACCTGGCGCCCGGTCTCGTCATCAGCGTGCTCGCCATGTTGATCGCGGTGCTCACACTCATCCCAGCCGTCATCGCTCTGATTGGCCCGAAGGTCTTCTGGCCGAGCAAGAGCTGGCAGAAACCGCCGAAGGGCAGCCGCACCAAGAAGATCGGCGGCTTCGTAGCCAGACGACCCGGCCTGGTCGCCGGCTGTGCGCTGGTAGTGCTCATAGCGTTCGCCACAGGTTACCCGCAACTTAAGACCAACTATGACTTCGTCAGCCAGATGCCTAAGACCACCGAAAGCGCCATCGCTTACAACGAGGTTTCCAAGCTCTTCTCGGCCGGTGCTATTTCGCCGACGCAGATATTCCTGAAATCGACTTCCGGCGCCCAGCTCACCGAGACTCAGGTAGACGGTGCGACCAAGGAAATCTTTGCTATAAAAGGTGTGAAGCCGGCCGGCGAGCCTGAATTGTCCAAAGACGGAAAGATCGCTCAGATCACCGTTCTGTTGCCTGGCAATCCCGACGCCACGAATACGCTCAACTACGTGGCCGATACCTTCCGTCCAGCAGTACACGCTGCCGCGCCTGCTGGCACCAGGGCATACGTGAACGGCGAAAGTGCGGCCTTCGTAGATGTGCGTTCGGCGGTCAATCGCGACCTTGCGGTCATCCTGCCGGCGGCAGCCGTCATCATCTTCCTGATCCTGGTGACCCTGTTGCGTAGCGTGCTGGCCCCTCTGTATCTGCTGATTGCTGTGGCGCTAGCCTTCACCGCAACCCTAGGCGGCGCGACCTATCTGTTCCAGACCATCCAGGGTAATCCCGGCCTGATTTTCTTCATCCCGATCATGGTCTACATCTTCGTCGTAGCGGTAGGGACGGACTACAACATCCTCACCATGACCCGTCTGCGCGAAGAAGTCAGAAGCGGCCTGAAACCGCGCGAAGCCTCCGACTTGACCATCGAACACAGCAGCACCACAGTAGCCTCGGCCGGGCTGATCCTGGCCGGTACCTTCGGCTCACTGTCGCTCGCCGGCCTCAGCTTCCTGGCGCAGCTCGGTTTTGCGATTGCCTTTGGTATCATCCTCTCGGCCTTCGTGATCGCACCGCTATTGGTCCCGTCCATCGCCGCGCTGCTTGGTTACAAGGTCTGGTGGCCCGGCCACAAGCCCGGTACCGATCGCAACCGGCCCGTCGACAAGAAGAAGTAGTTCGTCG
>DATNAB010000081.1:0-3492 GCA_035573115.1 Verrucomicrobiia bacterium | reverse complement strand
GATCGAGAACACATCCTCGATCGGCATCAGGAACGGCTTGTCGAGCTCACGCTTCGGCTCGGGGATGAAATCGTCCAGAGCCTTGACCAGCTCCATGATCTTATCTTCGTTCTCAGCGTCACCCTCGAGCGCCTTGGTGGCGCTACCGCGGACGATAGGAGCGTCCTTGTCGTAGCCGTTCTTCTCGAGCAGCTCACGGACTTCCTCTTCAACGAGGTCGACTAGTTCGGGATCAGCCAGATCCATCTTGTTAAGGAAGACGACGATTTTCGGCACGCCGACCTGGCGGGCCAGCAGTACATGCTCGCGGGTCTGCGGCAACGGGCCGTCGTTCGCACCGACGACCAGGATGGCGCCATCGATCTGGGCGGCACCAGTGATCATGTTCTTAACGTAATCGGCGTGACCGGGCATGTCGACGTGCGCGTAGTGGCGCTTCTCGGACTCATACTCCTGGTGAGATGTCGCGATGGTGATACCACGCTGCTTTTCCTCGGGGGCGTTGTCGATTTCGTCATATTTGATCGGCTTGTTAACACTGCTTGGCAATTTCTTTGCCAGGACCGCGGTGATAGCGGCGGTTAAAGTGGTCTTTCCGTGGTCCACGTGACCCATGGTGCCGACGTTGATGTGCGGCTTGCTTCTGTCGAATTGTTCTGCCATTTAGTACTCCTTGATTAATTGCTTGATTTTTGCGTAAGCAATAGCTGGACCCACGCGGTTTACCGAATAATGTTACCTAAAACTATACTCTTTGTAAAGTGCTAGTCCGCCAGGGATTGACCAGACCGACGAAGTCGGCCCTTCCATCTCTCCGAGCGGCCTCTAGGGCCTCTATCCACTACACCGCCGGCCCGTTCTCGAGCCTGGCGTACCCTCCGGGCATCAGGGTTGAACGGATGCCACCTCCGTCTGATCATTTCGCGTTCCAGGACCCGCTCCTGCGAAGGTGTCCCGCCGTCCAGGGTGGTTTCCCAGGCCACGGCCGCACGAACCAGTGTGCCCTTGGCATCTTCAAAACCCTCGACCAGATGTTCAGGGTCGGTACTATCCACCAGTTCGCAGGCCACATAGGCAGCGATCAGTTCTCGGCTTGGACCTTCCGGAGCAGGCAGCCATTGGATGGCGTAGATGTCCGTAATCACGCCTGGCGCCTCCCGCAGATCCAAGAAAGGATGTGGCATATGCCCCTCCATATTGGTGGAGATTATACTGCCCTCGGCGGGCATAACAAGTTCGTGGGCCTGGACGCTCATCAGTGATGCCTCCGTCGATTTGGAGACAATTATACCACTATTTGGCGTTTTTGGCGACGATGGCTTCGGCGACGTGATTCGGTACGTCGGCGTAGTGAGCCAACTCCATACTGGAGCTGGCGCGGCCCTGGGTAGTGCTACGCAGGTTAGTCGTATAGCCGAACATCTCACCTAGTGGCACGAAGGCGGTGATTTCCTTGACGCCAGGGGTCAGGTCTTCCATCGATTCGATGCGACCACGTTTAGAGTTCAGGTCGCCGATAACGTCGCCCATGAACTCTTCCGGTGTGACCACCACGACTTTCATGATGGGTTCGAGCAACACGGGGCTAGCCTTCTTGACACCCTCTTGAAGCGCCATGGAGCCGGCTATGGAGAAGGCCATCTCACTGGAGTCGACATCGTGGTAGGAGCCGTCATAGAGCTCTGCTTTGATGTCGACTACCGGGTAACCGGCGATGACACCGTTGCCCATGGCCTCTTCGATACCTTTGCGTACGGCCGGGATGTACTCCTGCGGTATGACACCGCCTTTGATGGAGTTGATGAACTCGAAGCCCTCGCCGGCCTCATTTTGGCTGAGGCGCAGCCAGACATCGCCGTATTGGCCACGGCCGCCACTTTGCCTGATGAACTTGCCCTGGACCTCGACACCGTCTTTACGGATGGTCTCACGGTAGGCGACCTGCGGCTGACCGACGTTGGCCTCGACATTGAATTCGCGCTTCATACGGTCGACGATGATCTCCAGATGGAGCTCACCCATGCCGCTGATGATGGTCTGACCGGTCTCGTCGTCGACATGGATGCGGAAAGTCGGATCCTCTTCGGCCAGGCGCTGCAGGGCCAGGCTCATCTTCTCCTGGTCAGCCTTGGTCTTGGGCTCGATGGCGATCGATACCGGTGGTTCTGGGAAACTGATGCTCTCGAGCACGATGGGTTTGGTCTGGTCACTGAGCGTGTTGCCGGTCGTAGTGCCTTTGAGGCCTACGATGGCGGCGATGTCCCCGGCCTCGACTTCAGGAACTTCGTCCCGCTTGTCAGCCTGCATGCGGACAATACGTCCGACGCGCTCCTTTTCACCGGTGGAACTGTTCAGGATGTAGCTACCGGCTTGCAACTTGCCGGAATAGACGCGGAAGTATGCCAGTTTACCCACGAAAGGATCAGTGGCAATCTTGAAAGCCAGGCCGGCGAACGGCTCGGCCTCGGTGGGCTTGCGCTCGATCTCGTCACCGCTCTTGGGGTGTGTGCCCCAGGTGGAACCACGGTCTAGCGGGCTGGGCAGCAGTTCGTTGACGGCGTCAAGCACCTTTTCGACGATGACGCCACGGCCATCGCCGCCAGTCACGGCATAGAACTTGCCGGTCAACACAGCGCTTCTGATGGCATGCTTGATGTCATCCTCGCTCAGACCTTCCTCACCGACCTCGAAGTACTTCTCGAGCATCTTCTCGTCTTCGGCGACAGCGTTCTCGATGAGCAATGAACGGTACTTCTTGGCCTTGTCGAGCATGTCCTCGGGGATCTCGCCCTCGGTGAGCTCACGGTCAGCGAATTCCTTATAGGTGTAAGCTTTCATGTTGATGAGGTCGACCACGCCGCTCACCTTTTGCTCGAAACCGATCGGCAGGTGGATTGGGAAAGCGTGCTTGCTCAGGCGTGCGTGGATAGTATCGAGCGATTTGTAGAAATCGCCGCCGGTCTGGTTGATCTTGTTAATGAAACAGATGCGCGGCACGTTGTATTTGTCGGCCTGGCGCCAGACGGTCTCGGATTGTGATTCGACGCCCATCTTGCCGTCGAAGACGACGACGGCGCCGTCAAGCACGCGAAGCGAACGCTCGACCTCGACCGTGAAGTCGATGTGGCCCGGCGTGTCGATGATGTTGATCTGGTGATCTTTCCAGTAACAGGTCACGGCGGCGGATACGATGGTGATGCCGCGTTCGCGCTCCTGGGCCATCCAGTCAGTGGTCGTCTCGCCCTCGTGCACCGCGCCGATCTTATGCTTCAGGCCGGTGCGGTATAGGATGCCTTCGGTCGTGGTGGTCTTGCCGGCATCGATGTGGGCGATGATACCGATGTTACGGATTTTCTCTATCGGTGTTTTCTTGGTTGCCATTCATTTCCTTGACTTAGATTAATTAGCTTCTGGCGAAGTGGGCGAAGGCGCGGTTGGCTTCGGCCATCTTATGGCTGTCTTCGCGTTTCTTGACGGCCGCACCTTGGCTGT
>DATNAB010000080.1:0-2071 GCA_035573115.1 Verrucomicrobiia bacterium | reverse complement strand
CTGGCTAGAGCATCTCGTTTACACCGAGAGGGTCGGGGGTTCGAATCCCTCATCACCCACCAGATAGACCGTCCCAAGGGCGGTTCTTTAATTGAGGGGGTGGGTCAAGCGCCAACTAAGCGGAGGCGGAGGCGGCGTAGTTTGTAGTTTTACCGTGACGATCCGTGCCTGATTGATGGCGGAAGAAGGGACATTTACGGTGCCGACCACATCGCCGGCGACCGCCTGAGCTGGGAGCGGTTTCAGGTGGACGGAGTAGGGGACGGTGCCACCGCCCCAGCCTCGCAACCTTATATAGGTATCGGCCACAGCCGAGACACTGCCACCCCAGGGAAGTTGATACCGGGCGACGACATTGCCGGGTTCCACGACGCTTAAAGTTTGAAAATTATTCTGAGCGCTTTGCATGAGACTCAGGCTGTCTTTCATAGCCATGGCGAGGTTTGTCGAACCGGTCACCGCCGTTACGATAGTCGTTTGCTTACCACCGATGATACCTTCGGTGGCCCCGACGAAGACGCCGCCGGCCTGGTCGGTGTTGCCGGTCTTAACGCCGACGAAACCGTCCGAGCCGAGCAGGTAGTTGACGTTCCTGACCAGCCCGCCGACCGGCAGGACGGCCGTCTTCTGGCCGACGATTTCGGCGAGTACCGGATTCTGCATTGCCAACTCGCCTAGTTTCACAAGATCATGTGCCGAGCTAACGGTGCTGGGATCGAAGCCACTGGCGTCGCTGCCGATATGGGTGGCGGTAAGTCCGAGTTGAGAGACGTAACCGTTCGCATACGTGGCGTAGTCTGACAGGGAACCGAAAGCCCAGATGGCCAGACTGTCGGCTATGTTGTTGGCTGACGGCAGCATGATGGCCTGCAGCATCTGGTACTCCGTGATCTGTTCGCCGACCTGTACGGGTACAACTGACCCTTCCCTGCCGTTGTAAGAATTAAACAAGGCGACGTCGGCAGCGGTGAGGGTAATCACTGGTCCTTGCTGTCCCGGCTTAAGCGGTTTCTGCCGGAGTACCGCCAGCGCTGTGATGAGCTTGGCCGTGCTGGCCGTCGGCGTGCCGACCTGGGTGCCGTGCGTCTGTAGAATGGAGCTGCCGCTGATGCCGACGGCCGCCTGCGCACCGCCCGGCCAAGAGAGGCCGTTGCCGGCCGGCACCGCTACTTTGGCATTCACCGTCGATTGCGTGGCCGCCACCACCGGTGCCGGCCGGCGGACCGTCCAGGTGCAATAGCCTGCGATTAATACAGGCACGACCAGCACTACCAACCATCGTTTGCCCTTGTGCCGCCCACTTGGTTCCATAAGCTCTTTCATCATACCATTCCGGCCGGCGGACCGGTGCGCTTCAAGTCCGTCTGTTGTATAATGGGCTTACAGTATGTAAGTGGAGGGCGCGTCCAGATGGTCTTAATTATCATCATTGTGGTTGTCGTACTGCTCGTCATCTTCTTGGCTAGCATGTTCAACAGCCTGGTCAGACTCAATCAGCAATCTAACGAGGCCTGGAGCGATATCACGGTGCAGCTCAAGCGTCGGTTCGACCTGATCCCTAATCTGGTCAATACCGTCAAGGGCTATGCCACGCACGAGAAGAGCATCTTCGAGGACGTCACGAAAGCCCGCGCTGCTTCCCTGAGTGCCCAGGGACCGGCCGAGACCGCCAAGGCCGAGGGCGATTTCCAGAAGACCATGAAGAGCCTGTTCGCGGTCGCCGAGAACTATCCCGATCTGAAAGCATCGCAGAACTTCCAAGAACTGCAGAATGAACTGACCGACACCGAAGACAAGATCCAGGCTTCGCGCCGTTTCTATAACGGCGTAGTCCGCGATTTCAATACCAAGCGCAAGACCTTCCCGACCAACATCTTCGCCAGTATGCTCGGTTTCAAACAGGATAAGGAATTCTTCGAGGTTGACGAGGCTACGGCCGCCCAGGTCAACGCCCCCGTCGAGGTTAAATTCTAAAGTACCGATGTATTCGGACATCGCTAAGAACAAGCGCAAAACCTTCTATATAATGGCGATCTTCATCGCTTTCGTGGCGCTGATCGTCTGGATCTTC
>DATNAB010000079.1:0-2076 GCA_035573115.1 Verrucomicrobiia bacterium | reverse complement strand
TTGGCAGGAGCCGGTATCTTCACCTTCCGCCGGCTGAACAATCGGCTGGTAGTCCGGGTCTGACCTACTGGTCAGCCGGTGTGAGCAGCGGTGTGCGATCGAGGTTCAGCTGGCCGGCGGACGTTCCCGGCGATAACGTGTACAAGAAGTTATAGTTCTGTGTGAAAGCCGGCTCATAGCGGCTGTCGGCGCTTACCAGCACCTGTCGGTTGGCATCGTCATAATCGAAGATCACCAGCTTGCCGTCGCTGACATAGGTCAGGCGATTGCCATCCATCCAACCGGCGTGGACCTGAGGTGCATCGATCGCGAAGGGCGACGTGTAGTGGAAAGCCTGCTTATTCTCGACGTCATAGACGCCGAACTCGGTGCCGCCTTCGGCCACGATGAATTGTGCACTATCCGAGAAGCTCAAGTAGCCGGGTTGCGAGACGTGCAATACCTGTACCGGCGCCAAGGACTGCGCAGATCCGCCGGAAAGCTGACTGACAGGATCCTTATAGATATAGACTTTGTTCTCGTTCACGGCGCTGGCGGTGACGTACATGGTGCCGCTATATTCCGTCAGGTCGACCAGATACGGACCACCGGCGGGGAAGTTGCGGACGGTCCAGGTCTTATCACCGACGCGAAGGCGCAACAACACCTTGCCGGCCGGAGCGCCGCTGTCGGTCACATACAGCATGGTGTCATCGCTGTAGGACTGATAGGCCAGCACATGCTCCAGGTACGCTTGGGGACTTGGCTGCTTCAAGGTAGCGATCTTTAGATTGTCCGCCGCCGTGTCATAGAGATAATACTGGTCGTATTTCTTGTTCTTGAGTGTCAGTTTGCCGGGAGCCGTGGAGAGCGTAGCGTTCAGATTGACGGATTGTGAGGGATCGGTGCGATCGACCAGGACGTATTCGGTTTTGCCGTCGTACAGATGCTGGAGCAGCAGGTGCTGGTTATCGTCCGCCCACTCCACGAACTGCCAGCTCTCCGGGCTGGAAGCCTTGCTGAGCAGATTGGCCGGCAGGCTGACGGTGACCGGGGCCTTGTCGGGATTCTTCAGATCGAAGACGTCGAAGGTAGTGAAGGCGCCGGGCTGGCCGACGAACACCCAACGCCGGTCCGGACTCTGTGTCATCAAGGTCGGTGCTGCCGCGTAAGCGTTGACTTTCTTCGGCGACAACGACTTGGGGACCAGGAATGGATAATCGACATGTTCGACGCTGCCGCCGTCGAGCGGGATGATCCGCTGCCAGTCGCGGTAGCCGTCGCGTTTCAAAGTGATATTGTAGATGCCCTCAGGCAGGCTCAAACGGGTATTGGTCCTGACCGATTTCAGTGTTCCGTTGACATAGATATCGGCCGGGTGGGGATGGCTGGAAAAGAAGAACAATCCGTTCTGGATGACCTTGCCGTTCTTGCCGAGACCGAAACCGTAGGCCTGATACAGAAGCACCAGCGTGCCGATGGCGATGGCGATGCCGATCAGCCCGTAGCCGATCCAAAGCATCACCTTGTGACGGAACTGTTTCTTAGGGTCAAGATAGTCCACGGCGGACCTTCGGAGTAGTCTGTTTGGTTTTATAAATCATCGGTACGTCCAGTATGAATCCACTTGCTTCGAATCACAAGAGGGTTTAAGATGTAATCAGAAGCTTATCGAACCAAGCTGAAATCAAAACTGGAACAATGAAAAAACACACCGACACCATCGTGATCAATGGCCGCGCCTACCACGCCGGAACCGGCGCCTTGCTCAGTCACGATGCCCATGAGGCACCAGCTAGCCCTACCCCCATCCATCACAGGCCACGAATCGCTTCGTCCGACTCCTCACCAACCACGTCCACTCAGATGCCGGTAAGCCGCCGTCCGGCGCGCCATGTCACCGCCCATCCTCGAACCCGAGGCCGTACGCTTATGCGCCAAGGCGTCCAGAAACCTGGTCCCAGTGCCAAACGCCGGACTAGGGTGCAGGCTTACATTGATACACCGATCAGGCCGCACGCCGTCAAAACACGAACTCGTACCGCGACCCGGCATCCTGCTGTTAAGTCCAGTAAAAGCCAGCTTATCAGTCACTTT
>DATNAB010000078.1:0-2199 GCA_035573115.1 Verrucomicrobiia bacterium | reverse complement strand
GCCCCTGACGAACGGCCGCATGGCCGGCTCGCAGCCACGTCTTTCATAAAAACCGAGCGAGCCAGGATGCTGCTGGCCGAACACCTCTTGTGCGCCTGCCCGGGCAGCCGCTGTTTCAAGCTTGGACATGATTGCCGTGCCGATGCCTCTCCCTCTCTCGGATGGTGTGACCACCATGTTGACGATGCCGCCCTTAATGACGTCATCTATTTCGTATAACTGAATACCCCCGGTGCCGACCACAGTTCCTTCTTCGTTCACGGCTGCAAGCGAGGGATTGGTATCTAGTTCGCTCGCCACTGCCTTCTCGATCTGTTCCGGTGAAGGCACCAGAATGCCTCGTATGCCCTGGAGCAGTAACAACGCCGCTTCTTCGGCAATGGTATGGCCTTGCCCCGGACGGGGAATCTCGACGAAAGAAATTTCAGCAGGTGCCAGCGACATTTGTAAATAATATAATGAATCTTACTTTAAGTCAAAAAGGGTGAATTAAAGAACTCTGTCATTTGTAATCTTTCTCACACCCCGGTCCGGCGGCGCGGTTTATGATGACGCTTAGATTAAACCATCTTACATACGTGGAGGTAGAGTGAAGTTAAAATCCCGGTTGTTTTACGGATATATCCTCTCTTTGATATTGTACGCGGCGCTGGTGCTGATCCCCCGACCCTCTCCTGCCGTTCTGCAACAGTACCGCATCACTGCCGGCCACCTAAGACTGCTGGATATTACCATCATCGTAGTACTGGCGGCTATCTGGTTTGCCGGCTTTTATGGCTATAGCAAATTCAGGGATTATGCTCAGATGATCCGGGACACAAAAGACGGTCGGCCGGTTGATCTGCTGGCCAAGGGTCTATTACTGCTGGTGCTCTGGCTGCCTGTCTCCTCGATCATTTCCTCGGCGTTGAATGATCTGGCGCTCAAACGACCTGGCTGGGTTCAGCCTACGACCATCATCAACCACTATGTAGGCATGTTACTGCCCCTCGCCGCATACCTGTTCATCAGTCTAGGGGCGCGCCGACTCACTCGGCTGGCCAAGCATCGCCCGTCTTTCCTGGCTACCAACTTGCTCAGTATCCTTCTTATATATATTGGTGTGATCTACCTGCGGCTGGTGGCCACCACGGCCAATCGGGATATCGTGTATCAGATGTCTATCTGGCTAGTCTTCCTAACAATCGTAGCGCCCTATGTCTATATGTGGTCCATCGGCATCCTGGCGGCCTATGAGCTTTTCCTCTACAGCCAGAAAAGCCCCGGCTTTGTCTATCGCAAAAGCTGGCGACTGTTGGCGTTCGGGTTCGGCTGGCTGATAATCACCTCAGTGGCATTCCAATATCTGACCACCCTGACGGCCCGACTGCAGCATCTGTCACTCTACGCCCTGTTATTGATCGTGTACGCCTTGCTGGCGGTACTGTCGGTCGGCTTCATCCTCATCGCTTTGGGTACCAGGAAGCTGCAGAAGATCGAAGAGGTATGAATTTGGTCCGGGATAAGAACCAGTTATATGAAGAAATCGTGATCGTGACCTCGCGCTACCTAGGTCCGGCCGCCGATCGCTTCGTATCTCGCCAGTGTCAAAACCATCTGAACAAGCGGCCTGAACAGCTGCGTCCGAAAGACCTAAAGAGTTTGATATCCTGGTTCAGTTTGGCTATGGGACTACTCAGTGAGGATCCGGAACTGGTCATGCAGTTCGAATCCGAACTTCAGGAGCTAGCCGGACGCTCCCGCTAGGAGCGATGTTCTTACATATCGGCTTTGGCCGCCATTGCCCTGGCGCAGTATCATAAGATACATGCCTAGGTTACGGAAATTACTTGTATCCAAATGGGTGGCCTACGGCCTGATTGGCATCGGGCTGGTACTGATGGCAACCGCGGTCTTCCTACTGTTCAGAAGCCCGCACCCACCTGCGCGAACTCCCGGCACCGACCAATCCGCTCCCTCTTCTGTCAAGCCGAGTGCCAAAGCCGTCGCTGCCTATAAGACCGCTCCTGACCTGCCGAAATATATCGACATCCCATCTATCAACGTGTCGACGACCCGGGTCGTACAGCTCGGCCTAACTAAGAGCAATCAGATCACTGCGCCCAATAACATCTACGACGCCGGCTGGTATACCCGAAGCGCCGAACCCGGCCGCGCAGGTGCGATGTTCATCTACGGCCATGTCTCCAGTTGGCAGGC
>DATNAB010000077.1:0-7026 GCA_035573115.1 Verrucomicrobiia bacterium | reverse complement strand
AGCACCGACAGGGACTCCTCCTCGACCTTACGGGGTTGTGCTTCACCATGGTTGAAGCCTAGCCCGCCTCCGAGAGACCGAAGAGCGGCCCTAGCACAACCCGAACAACCAAAACAGGCTTCAACCGAAGTCTGATTTTTTTAATTCCGAGAGGCGAAGATATGGCAGGAACAGAAACTTATGGTGAGATCGTGACACGAGCCGATTTCGATTACGTGTGGGACACAGAAAGCTCCCGCGGCAACTTTACCCCGCCGGTAGAAGCCGGCCTGGCAGCCGTGCACGACCAGTTCGTACATCCCGAGAAGGCGGTCACGCATGTGCATTTCACCGACGTCACGTTACGCGACGGCCAGCAGCAACAAATGAACGAAGTGACCGTGCAGGACCGGATCGACGTGTTCGACAACATCGTACGGACCGGCGTGGACAGGATAGAAATCGGCCACCTGGGGAATGCAAACGGTGATCAGCAGCTGGCGGCCGCCTTGGTGGCGCACATAGCGGAAGCAGAAGACAGAGGCGATAACACCTATGACAGCGTCAAACTGCAGGTATTGTTCGGTACGCAGGAAGAAGGAATTGAGACAGGCAGCCAAGTACTACGGGAAGCTTTCGCCGAGCATTATCCCGACACCTGGGAGGAAGAGATGGCTGAGCGGGTGGTCGTCCATGTCTATGACAGGGTCGATCCTAATCTGTTGGATACCGCTTCGGAACCGTATACGGTGCAGGATTCGGCTTTCCGGATCGCCAGCGCGGCTCGCCAGACCCAGGCGGCAGGTTT
Source organism: Verrucomicrobiia bacterium (assembly GCA_035573115.1). Taxonomy (GTDB): domain Bacteria; phylum Patescibacteriota; class Saccharimonadia; order Saccharimonadales; family UBA4665; genus DATNAB01. The sequence continues at coordinate 6,239 of DATNAB010000077.1, read as the reverse complement.
CAGGCACTTCTCCGTCTCCGGCGAGGCCACAACCGCCATCGAACCGGAAGCTGCTATTCGGTTCTACCGCTCGGTCACCGGCGCGCTGTTCCAACATGGGGCAGCCAGTGTCAACGTGAACTTGCCGAACACTTACGGTTACTCCTTGCACGGCGAATGGAATACCGCCACCTTCGCCGCGTTCAACGTCGCGGTCAAGCACGGCTTCGACGATAAGGTCACTACCAGCATCCATTCGCATAATGACGTCGATAACGCCGTCGGCGTCGCCATGAGCGCCCTGGTAGCCGGCTTCGACCGCGTCGAAGGCACGCACATCGGTGTGGGCGAGCGGACCGGCAACACGGCGAACGTCGACGTGGCGGCCCGTTTACTGGAATTCGCCCGTCATCAGATCATACGCGCGGAAGAGCACGAACAGCCACGCTCGCGCATCGCCCAGTATGCTAGCCACCACATGCTCCGGCGGACCGTGGTACTGGACCCGGCGCTCGTCAATAACTTAGATAGCTACTACGAAGTCGGTGAGAACATGGCCGAGATCTTCGGTCCTCATGCTGCCTACCGTTGGCATCGGACCGCCGTCGGCAACCCGTATGCACACGATAACGGCTCGGGTCCGCACGACCAGGTGATGGCCGCGGCCATCCCGGATCCTGTCAGACACCCCGGCGACCGGGGTTACGAATGGGCCTTGCTGACGCATAGCGCGCTGGGCCGTCCCGAGACTGAGGCTATTGCAATCGGCGACCCGGTCGCCGTCGACGCCATCACAGTCGGCAACTTCGCCGGCGGCCGCAAGACTGCGGCCATCAAAGAAGGCACCATCAAGAGGGCCTCACCTAAGGAGATAGAACAGGCCCGGACCGAGTTCCGTATGCGGAGAGAACAGCTTCTGGATGCCTTACGTACAGGGGTAGAAATAGTCAGCGGCTAACTACAACCGGTGGTAGAACCACAGGAGGTGCAGACGTAACAGCTGCCTGAGCGTTGGGTCTGATTGCCGCAGTTGTAACAGATCGGCGCGTTGTCGTCCTGGATGGCGGGTTTAGGCGCTTTGACTGGAGCCGGCTCGGGGGCAGATTGCTGCATGGCAGCGGTCTCCTGAATGGCACCGTCGTCCAACTTAGGTGTCTCGAGCAGGCTGGTCTGTTCTTCCGGCATATCTTCGATAGAGGCCAGGCCCAGTTCCAGGCGATCATCAAAGCTGAGATAGGTCAGCGCCAAGCGGCGGAAGATGTAATCCACCAGGCTGGAGGCCGTACGGATTTCCGGATCGTCGGTGATGCCGGCTGGAGCGAATGACATGTTGGTCAGGCCGTGAACGTAGCTCTTGAGCGGTACGCCATACTGCAGTCCGTAGCTGACCGAGACAGCCAGGGCGTCCATGATGCCGGCCAGGGTCGAGCCCTGCTTGGCGATCTTCATGAAGACTTCTCCGGCCGTGCCATCTTCGTATTCGCCGACGGTAACGTAGCCCTTGCTGCCAGCCACCGTGAAGGCGATGGTCTTGGCATTGCGGTACTTTGGCAGTTCACGACGTACGGCACCCTTGACGACGAACTTATCATTGACGGATTCAGCGGCAACGACAGGAGTCGTCTCTGCGACGGTCACTTCCTGCCCTTCCCCTTCCTGCTTGGCGGTAGCCGGTGCTGGCACGGCCTTGCAGTTATCACGGTAGATGGCGACAGCCTTCAGGCCCATCTGCCAGGCATCGACGTGCAACTGCTCGACATCCTCGACACTGACATCTTCCGGCATATTAACGGTTTTGCTGATGGCACCGCTCAGGAACGGCTGCACGGCGGCCATCATCTTGACGTGACCGAGATAGTTAATTGCGTTATCACCTACGGCACAGGCGAAGACCGGCTCATGCTCTTTCTTGAGGCCCGGCGCGCCCAGGGCGGTCTGCTGCTCATCAATGTATTTGACGATGCCGCTGGCTTCCGCCTGAGTGTAGCCCAGTGCTTTCAAGGCACGTGATACCGTCCCGACGACGGCATTCTCGGTATCGCCACCAGGCAATTTCCGGGCTTTGACCAGGCTAAGATCGGGTTCGATGCCGGTCGTACCACAGTCCATCATCAGACTGATGGTGCCGGTGGGGGCCAGCGCGCTTGCCTGGGAGTTGCGGACGCCGTAAAGTTCGCCCAGCTCCACAGCCTCGTCCCAGGCGGCAGCGGCGGCGCTCAGCAGCTCTTCGGACACGAGTGAGGCATCGATCCGGGATACCTCGGCCCTGTGCATGCGCAGAACGTTGAGCATGCCTTCACGGTCCTTAGCAAAGCCGGCGAACGGACCGATTCGGTTGGCGATCTTAGCCGAGGTGGCGTAGCTGTGACCGGTCAGCAGCGCCGTGATGGTAGCAGCAATAGCACGACCCTCGTCGGAGTCATACGGCAGCCCAAGAGCCATCAGGAGCGCGCCCAGGTTGGCATAGCCGATCCCCAGCTCACGGTAGGCCCGTGAATTCTTGGCGATGGCCTCGGTCGGATATGAACTATAGCCAACCAGTATCTCCTGCGCGGTGAAGACCAATTCAGTGGTGTGCAGGAAGGCTTTGATGTCGAAGCTGCCGTCATCCTTCAGGAACTTCAACAGGTTGATGCTGGCCAGATTGCAGGCTGAATTATCGAGATGCATGTACTCGCTACAGGGGTTGGAGCCATTGATGCGGCCGGCGGCCGGCGTTGTGTGCCATCTGTTGATGGCAGTATCGAACTGCATGCCCGGATCGGCGGACTCCCAAGCGGCTTGGGCGAACTGACGGAACAGATCGCGCGCCTTGACGGTCTTGACCGGCTTGCCGGAAGTCACGGCGTTCAGTTCCCAATCGCTGTCGTTCTGGACAGCTTCCATGAATTCGTCAGTGACGCGGACAGAGATATTAGCGTTCTGGTACTGGACGCTGAAGGAATCCTTGCCGTCCAAGCCCATCTCGAAACCGGCAGCCTGCAAGGCGCGCGCCTTGCGCTCCTCGATAGCCTTGCTCCAGATGAATTCCTCGATGTCGGGGTGGTCAACGTCCAAGGTGACCATCTTGGCAGCGCGGCGGGTCTTACCGCCGCTCTTGATGGCGCCGGCGCTGGCGTCAGCGCCGCGCATGAAACTCAAGGGGCCGCTGGCCAGGCCAGCGCTGCCGCCCAGGGGTTCGGCACTGGAACGGATAGCACTCAAGTTGATGCCCGAACCGGAACCACCTTTGAAAATCAGGCCTTCTTCAACGTACCAGTTGAGAATCGATGGCATGGTGTCTTCGATGCCGAGGATGAAACAGGCGCTGGCCTGCTGGGCACGCTCCGGTACGCCGATGTTAAACCAGACCGGGCTATTAAAGGCAGCGCGTTGGGTGGCCAACACATATTTCAGTTCCTCGCGGAAATCCTCAGCCTCGGCCTCATTCGCGAAATAACCCTCCTGTAAACCGTGGCGGACCGTCGTGTCGACCACGCGATCAATTATTGCCTTGAGGGAGCGTTCGCGGTCCTTGGTGCCGGGCGTACCGACGAAATACTTCTGTGCCACGACGTTGACGGCGTTCAACGACCAATCTTCCGGGAACTCGACGCTCTTCTGCTCGAAGACCGGCTTGCCGGTTAATGCGTTCTTGATTACAGCGTCGCGCTTCGACCACTTAAGCCGATCGTACGCCTTCGATTTCGCGGGTGTGAACAGTCGTTCCACCCCCAAGCTGGTAGTTTGTGCCATAGTTTGGTTCCCTCACTACTTATGATTTTTTTAATGTTTGTTTAGAGTTCCGCGGCCGTCCTGCTCTCGGACGGACGTCCGCGATGGAGCTCTCTGCAGCTTCCAAGCCTCTCCTTGATAGACTTAGGAGCCGGAGGGAGCCGTCAAATAGTTCCGTCTATTTAACATCTTCGGCCGGTATGTGTTTGCCCTGCTTGACCAGCGATAGCTGCTTTTCGAAGCTGGCAATGTCCTTGAAGCGTCGATAGACGCTCGCGAACCGTACATAGGCGACCTCGTTGATGCGGGCCAGATTATCCATCACCAATTCACCGATGCGCGTCGAGCGCACTTCCTGGTCGCCGCAAGCATATAGCTCCTGCTCGATACCGTCGACCATCTTCTCCAGCTCCAGACTGGTGACCGGAGTCTTCTCGCAGGCCCGGTAGAGACCGGCGAGCAGCTTGGCGCGATTGAACAGTTCACGCTTACCGTCATTCTTGATGACGATGAGCTGAGGCCGTTCCAAGCGCTCATAGGTGGTAAAACGGTAACCGCAGGCGTTGCACATGCGGCGGCGGCGGATAGCTTGACCCTCTGCTACGTCCCGCGACTCGATCACCTTGATGTCGTCGCTCGTGCACTGGGTGCATTTCACGTTAGCCTCCTTACCATTAAATGTGCTCACATAATATACGGTGATATTCCATATATAGTGCTGTCTGTTCCTAATATACCCCTATCTGTAGCGGTTTTGCAAGCTGTTTATCGCTGTATTATTTAGTACGCCTTCGGGCGGCTAACAGGGGTGTACGGCGGCGTTTTAGTCTTTGTCGGCTGGTTCGGACTTATCGTCTGCGGCAGTCTTGGCCGTTTCAGCGTCGTCATCCGTCGTCTCATCGGGCTCATCAGTATCGTCAGAGTCGGCATCATCAGAGCCAGATTTGGACTTGCCGGCCTTCGGTTCGTTGGTCACCGTTTCTTTCGAGGCGTCGGCAGCAGCCTTATCGAACAAGGAGTCTCCTTCGGGCGCTGCGTCAGCATCCGGCTTGTCAGGCCCGTCCTTTTTATGACGGCGGCCGAGGCGGCGTAGGAAGGACGGCTTTTCCAAGTCTTCTTCCAAAGTGCTGGTGACTACCTCATGATCAGCGGTATCCTTGCCCTCTTCTTCGTGATTGATGGCCCAGATGTTGGGTATGGGATGATCGCTGGTGAAATCGGTGGTCGGTGGTTCGTCATCGCCCAGGTTCATGTCAATCTCGGACAGCGCCTTCTCTTCTTGCTTAGAGGTGGGGGCGTGAGCAACGATAGGAGCCGGCTCGGACCGGGAACTGGCAGCCGGTTTCTGAGGACGCTGTTTGTAGTACGAAGCGTCGAAGCCGGTAGCGACCACGGTAATGATGACCTCGCCCTCAAGCTGCGGATTGATGGTGGCGCCGAAGATAATATTGGCTTCAGGGTCGGCGGCGGCAGTGATGGCTTCGGCGGCGGCGTTGATCTCGTGCATCGCCAGGTCGTTGCCGCCGATGACGTTGAACAGAATGCCACGGGCGCCGTCGATGGAAACCTCGAGTAGAGGTGATTCGATGGCCTGCTGGGCGGCAGTGATGGCACGGTTCTCACCGGTGGCACGGCCAATGCCCATCAGGGCTGAACCGGCCTTGGCCATGACGGTCTTGACGTCGGCGAAGTCGAGGTTGATCAGGCCGTGGACGGTGATGAGGTCGGAAATGCCTTGGACACCTTGGCGTAGGACGTCGTCGGCCACCTTGAAAGCCTCAGTAAGCGGTGTGTCGCGGTCGATAGTCTCAAGAAGGCGATCGTTCGGGATGACGATGAGTGTATCGACGGCACCGCGGAGTTTCTCAATGGCAATCTCGGCGTTGCGGCGGCGCTTCTCGCCCTCGAAGGCGAAGGGTTTGGTGGCGAAACCGACGGTCAGGATGCCAAGGTCGTCAGCAACCCGGGCGACGATCGGGCCGGCACCGCTGCCGGTGCCGCCACCGGCGCCGATGGTGACAAAGGCCATATCGGCCCCTTCGACGGCTTTCCTTATCTCTTCGCGCGATTCCTCGGCGGCTTGCTGGCCGATCGTCGGATCGGCACCGGCACCGAGGCCACGCGTAGCACCCTTGCCGATATGGATCTTACGATTGGCCTTGCTGTGGTGGAGCGCCTGCGCGTCAGTGTTGACGGCGATGAATTCGACGTTCTCGATGCCGGCATCAACCATGCGGTTGACAGCGGCGCCACCGGCGCCGCCTACGCCGATGACCTTAATCTGTGCGAATGTCTCGATAGCCGGTTCAACTACTTCTGCCATGGATCATCTCTCCCAAAACTCTCATTATATAGCTGCTAGTATACGCGAGGGCCGCCCTAGAGCGCAACCACCCCCGTAACCTTTGGCTTCGCTAGCGCTTGAAGCGGTGGAACATGCCGTCGAGGAAGGCGCGGGCATGGCGCGAGCCACGACCGTGCACCGGCGGTAGTGACGGCAGCAGTAACATATCGAGCATCATCAGGCCGACGACAGTGGTGTAAGC
>DATNAB010000076.1:0-2645 GCA_035573115.1 Verrucomicrobiia bacterium | reverse complement strand
CACCATCCACCGCAAAGACGGCTCAACCATCAAATTTGATGATAACGCCGCCGTCATTATCGGCGACGATAACCAGCCTCGTGCTACCCGCATCTTCGGCCCCGTGCCTCGCGAACTGCGTGACCAGGGCTATTCCAAGATCATCTCACTCGCACCGGAGGTCCTCTAATGCGTAAACTTACCATTCCTGCTCGCTACAAGATCCGCCTGAAGAAAGGTGACCTGGTCGTGGTGCGCTCCGGCAAGTATAAGGGCAAGACCGGCAAGGTCACAGCCACGCACCCGCAGGAGAACAAAGTCACCGTCGAAGGCATCAACATCGTGAAGAAGCACGTCAAACCGAATCAGCAAAATCCCCAGGGTGCCATTCTGGAGATCACTAAGCCGATCTGGGTGAGCAAAGTCGGTATCGTGGAGCCCTCGTCTAAGAAGCCCAGCCGCATAGGTTACCGCGTTACTAAAGAAGGTGATAAGACCCGCGTATTGAAGAAGACCGGAAAGGAGATCAAGTAATGGCCGATATCGCTACCGAACCCGCCAAGGTGCCGGCCCCGAAGGCCGCTCCGGTCCAAGCCTTCCAGGCGAAGGCCCGGTTGCGCGAGCAATATAACCAGCAGTCAGCCAAGGAACTTCAGAAGGAGCTTGGTCTCAAGAACCCACACGAAGTTCCCCGCCTTGAGAAGGTTGTCGTGAACGTCGGCCTGGGACGTGCCAAGGACGAGAAAAGGTTGATGGACGTCGCTACCAACACGCTGCGGCGTATCACTGGCCAGCAGCCCATCCAGACGACGGCCAAGAATTCCATCGCCGGTTTCAAGCTTCGTGAAGGCAATAAAATCGGCCTGAAGGTGACCCTGCGTGGTGACCGCATGTACGAGTTCACCGATCGCATCATCAGTCTCGTGCTGCCGCGGCTACGTGACTTCCACGGTGTCAGCACTAAAGCCTTCGACCGCCAGGGCAACTACAGCCTCGGCTTCACCGACCAATCGGTCTTCCCGGAGCTGACCTTTGAAGAGACTACGACCCCACATGGCCTGCAAGTCATATTCGTCATCAACGCCAAGCAACCGGAACACGCCCGGGCTTTACTCGAAAAGTTCGGCATGCCGTTCCAGAAAGGAGATAAGTAGCATGGCCAAGAAATCTATCGTCGCACGCGACGCCAAGCGCATCAAAATGATCGACAAGTACGCGGAGAAGCGCAAAGAGCTGAAAGAACTGGGTGACCAGGAAGGTCTCGCCAAGCTGCCACGCAACTCCAGTCCGACTCGCCGTACCAACCGTTGTGTTGAGACCGGCCGTCCGCGTTCCTACATGCGCCAGTTCGGTCTTTCACGTCTCAGTTTCCGCGAGCACGCCGCCAAGGGCGAAATACCAGGTGTAACGAAATCGAGCTGGTAGAGGAGATATATGAGTAAGACGACAACCGATCCTATCGCCGATATGCTGACCCGCATCCGCAACGCCATTGCGGTACGCAAAACCGAGATCAGCCTGCCACACTCCCGCATCAAGGAGTCCGTGGCGCGCCTGCTGCAGGAGAGCCAATTTGTCGATGACGTGTCTGTCAGCGACGCCGCCATAGGCAAGACCTTAACGGTCAAACTGCATAACGACGCTGGTAATGCCCGCATCACCGAGATCGTGCGCCTCAGCAAGCCCGGACGGCGCCATTATGTCAACGCCCAGGAAATCCCGGTGGTGAAGCGCGGCCGCGGCGTCGTGATCTTGTCGACCTCCAAGGGGCTTATGACCGGTGATCGGGCCCGACAGGAACATGTCGGTGGCGAATTAATCTGTAAGGTCTATTAAGGAAGGAAAAGATGAGCCGAGTAGGAAAACTGCCGATTCCCGTACCGAGCGGTGTGACAATCACTACGACGCCCTCTGAGATCACCGTGAGCGGTGGCAAAGGGGAGCTCAAGCAATTCACCATGTCTGGCATCACCGTCAAACAGGAGGGTGAAGAGCTGATCGTGACGCGCGCGAACGATGAACCTAAGATCCGTGCCAAGCACGGTCTGATGCGCGCGCTCCTGAACAACATGGTGACCGGTGTCAGCCAGGGCTTTTCCAGGAAGCTGGAAATCAACGGCGTGGGCTATCGCGTCGCACTCCAGGGTGCTGACCTGAAACTAAACCTGGGCCTGTCGCACGATGTCATCTATAAGATGCCAGCCGGCGTAGAAGTCAAGGTCGAACAAAACACTATCACTGTCAACGGTATCAGCAAGCAGCAGGTCGGTCAGGTTGCCGCCGAGATACGTGCCCTCAAGAAGCCGGAGCCCTATAAGGGTAAAGGCATCAAGTATGAAGGTGAGCGCATTCTGCGCAAGGCCGGCAAGTCAGGTAAGGATAAATAATGAGCAAGCAACTAATTCATAAATTACATAACCGTGACCAGCGTAAACGGCGCATCCGTGCGACCGTGAGCGGTACCGCAGAGCGTCCGCGTCTCAACGTCTCCGTCAGCAATTTGCACGTCACTGCCCAGTTGATCGATGATACTGCCGGCAAGACATTAGCTTACGTAAGCACTGTCGGCCAGAAATCGCTCAAGGGCACGATGACTGAGAAGGCTGCCTGGGCCGGCGAGGAGATCGCCAAACAGGCCAAAGCCAAGAAGGTGAAGGCGGTGGTCT
>DATNAB010000075.1:0-2978 GCA_035573115.1 Verrucomicrobiia bacterium | reverse complement strand
TCGAGCACTCGCTCGAAGGCTTCGTGATAATCATCGACGTCTTTGACATCGTCGTCCGGGTCTATGACCGAGCCGGGCACATGCCACATATCTGGCCAATCGGGGTCATCGGGGCTGCGCTGGGTCATGAGGCCCTCGACTTCGTCTTCTGGACCGCGCAGGCAGACCAGCTCGACGGTACCTTGCGTGACATGGCGCTTGAGCGCCCTGAACAGCTCAAGCGGATAGCGCCCGGGCGATATAGCGTTGAGGTGGCGAGCCGCCTCGGCGGCGTGGTAGTCTCTCAGTTCCTCAGGGGAGGGCATAGTTATATAACTATGTATCTTTTATGAGGTAAAGTCAAATAAGGTACAATAATGGTATGGCTAGCGATACGCCTGAACAAACACCTGAAAATCCCGTTAAATACTTCAATGATCAGTTCGACGACGAAGAGGTGCTGTTCGTCTTTCATAAGCACCCGATTGTTATGCGTAAAGGTCTGGTTTTCGGTATGTTCGGACCGCTGATCGGCATCCTACCGGCCGCGCTGAAGCCGGATCTTGGCATGGGGTTCTTTTTTGGCGGCTTGATTGGCGGTTGTCTGTTGGGCCTGCTCATTTTCGCTCCCAGTTGGATCGGCTGGCATTTCAGTGTCTTCATCGTCACCGACCAACGCTTCATCCAGATCACGCAGAAGGGCCTGTTTCACCGAGCTGTCGCCGATCTGGGTCTGCAACAGATACAGTCCGTTAATTACGAGGTTTCCGGTATCGAGCAGACCATGCTCGGATTTGGTACAATAAAGATGCAAACATATGTGGGGGATCTGACGATTCACAATGTGCACCATCCGGCGCGGATCCAGAAAAAGCTCCTAAGTATTTTGCGAGAAGAAGGAATAACCGTCCAATATCCGGCAAGCAATGCGCCGGCCAATAAGATAGTCGATGAAGAAACCGAAGCTACCTAAATCGCCGAAAAAACTTCCATTTAAGCGCCGTACCAAGACCACCGAAGAGAAGGTGAGCGAGGCGCTCAGCGATGTGCCACGGATCACCAACGAGACCGTGGAGGAGCATCGCGAGGAGGTGCTATCGAGCGCGCGCAAGCATATTTACCCCTTGCAGCACTCCAAGCGCAGCGTGGTCCGCACTTCCATTGTGCTGGCCATCGTGGTGGTCTTGGGCTTCTTCGCCTTCTGCGGGCTAAGCCTCTATAAACTCCAGAGTACCTCCGGTTTCATGTACGATGTGACGCGGATCGTGCCGTTCCCGGTCGCCAAGACCGGCAAGACCTGGATCAGTTACGAGTCATATTTGTTCGAACTACGCCGCAACATGCATTATTACCGCTCGCAACAGGGAGCAGATTTCTCCACCAAGGACGGCAAGGCCCAGCTGGCGCGCCTCAAACAGCAGGCCATGGCTCAGGTGGTCGAGGATGCCTACGTCAAGCAGTTGGCCAAAGAGCACGATGTGAGCGTAAGCGATCAGGCCGTCGCCAATGAGGTAACCCTATTGCGTAACCAGAACCGGCTGGGTAACAGCGACCGAGTATACAGGGAAGTTCTGAGCGAATTCTTCGGCTGGACCGAGGCCGATCAGCGCCGGGCGCTCAAACAACAACTTCTGCAGCAGGCCGTGGTGGCCAAGCTCGACACTGCCACCAACGCCCGTGCCCAGTCTGCTCTCAAACAACTCACCAACGGCACCGACTTCGGTACGGTGGCCAAACAGATGTCCGAGGATGCCGCCACTCGCGACAACGGCGGTCGTTACCCGGATGCCATCACGCCTAATGACCCGAACATCTCGCCGGTCCTGACATCCGAACTGTTCCAGCTCCAGCCAAACCAGGTATCGACCATCATCAATACCGGTTACACATTGGAAATCGTCAAAGTCCTCGATAAGAGCGGCGACAGCCTCCATGCCGCCCATATCCAGTTCAATTTCAAGCCGATCACTACCTATACCAAACCTCTCCAAGCCAAGCAGCCGGTGCACGAGTACATCAAGGTTCCCAAATCATAAGCTCAGGCGTTTGCTTTTTAGCAGCCGAATTGCTATGATTACCCCTGTTGCAAAATCTGCACGATAGGCATGGGCTCGTAGTGAAGAGGCCTATCACGCCTCCCTGTCACGGAGGAGATCGCCGGTTCGAATCCGGTCGGGCCCGCCAATTATCGGCAATATACAGTCTGTTGCTCAGATTGCTTATGCTTGCAACAACCCCAGCAAAGTGTATAAATGTACGTTACTTAGCTAGGAGCTCGTATGAGTCAGCCAAGAATTGAGGTGCGAAGGGCATCGGCAATCGGTTTTGAAGCCAAACATCACAGCAATAGTTTCCGTAGCGATCGTGGTACGCATTTACTGGATCGCACCGAGAGAACCATTAGAGAATTTGCTCAGCAAGGTGATGAGCCGGCTGAACTCAGACTAGCATCTCTCTTGATCTGGTCGGCAGTCAGGGCAGCCGAACCAGCTGATTTACTCATTGGGGGAAATCCACTCAAGGCCAACCAGCCGTATATGAAATCACCGGAAGGCTGGGGTCTGCACGTGATACGGCGAGGCGGGAGCGTGCTAGGCCCGGAAATTCCAGATACTATCGGGCTCGTATTCACGAGGGGCGGGCAGGAAACTGTTGACCACACCGGCCGGATTTACTCCAGTGACCCGCGGATTCATGCCCACGCAGCCAGGCGGCTCGACAGGAACGCACCGCGCTTTACCGACGCCTACGTCTGGCTTCAACCCGAAGCCAGAGGCGAAGGGGTCAGTACCATTGCCTTAGAGCGCGCGATACCACATATCGAAGTAGCGGACGTACGCGTGCCGTTCGACATCGACCCGGCCAACGTTCCGGCGCAGAGGCTCGTTGAGCAGTACACGGTGCCTGAGCAGGTAGCTGCTTAAGCCCATTCAATGACAGAGGTGAGTTCCAATTGATGGCTGCCGGAATGAGTTCCAGCGGGCAGGAACTAACACCAT
>DATNAB010000074.1:0-5164 GCA_035573115.1 Verrucomicrobiia bacterium | reverse complement strand
CTGGTCCGGAGGCAATCCCGGTGCCACGACCTTGTGGATGAGCGGCCGCGCGAAGATTATCATGATCACGCCGACGACGGCCATGATGATGGCCAGCATGTTCATCAGCGAGGACGACAGCTCCCACGCGCCTTTGCGGTTGCCCTGGTGCAGCTGGTCTGACAGCACGGGCATGAAGGCGACGCCCAACGCGCCGGCAGCCAATGTGAAGAAGAAGAAATCGGGCAGGTTGAAGGCCGCGAAATAGGCGTCGGTGCTGTGCGGACCGGTCGTCGGGAAGTTGGTATTGACCAACTTCGTGCGCAAAAAGCCTAACAGTTGTCCGGCGAATGTCATGGCGATCAGCAGCGCAGCGGCGCCACCGACGTTGAAACGACTCTTTTTTTTAACGGTCTTGTCGGGATTCATGCAATGTCATAACGTTATTCTCCCCAGTATAAAACAGGCGGCTGGGGCTTGTGAACCGGACTATTCTTAGTGGATGGCGGCGGCGGCTGGGAATTTGGCGCCCTTGAGCACTTCTAGGACTTCGTCAGCATCGACGGTTTCCTTCTCAAGCAGGCGGTCCTTGAGTTTCTCCAGATGGTGGAGATTGGCCTTGATGATGATCCGAGCGCGATTGGAAGCCTCGGTGATAAGAGATTCGACCTCGTCGTCGATTAGTTTGGCGGTCTCGTCAGAGTAGTCACGCTCGTGAACGAGGCGCTCCAGCATCATGCCTTCATCGGTATGGAAGACCTGGTTGCGCAGCTTCTTGCTGCCCATGCCCTGGTTCATGACCATGTCGCGGGCCAGGCTTGCGGCGGCCGGCAGGTCGCTGCCAGCGCCGGTGGTGATCTTGTCCGCCCCGAAGATAACTTCCTCGGCGATGCGGCCGCCCAGCGCGCGCGCCAGTACGTCCTTGAATTCGACTAATGAAGTGAACAGGCGGTCTTCCTTGGGAATCGACCAGGTGACGCCGCCGGTCTGACCGCGCGGGATGATAGTGACCTTGTGTACCGGGTCGGCATCAGGCAGCACATGCCCGACCAATGCGTGGCCAGCCTCGTGGTAAGCAGTGACTGTCTTGTCTTTGTCGGTCATGACCTTACTCTTACGTTCGGGTCCGATGGCGACGCGTTCGAAGGCCTCAGTGACGTCGGCTTGGGTGATCTCATGATGCGAGTTGCGGGCTGCAATGATGGCAGCCTCGTTGGCGATGTTGGATAGATCTGCTCCGGAGCTGCCGGCGGCTTTGGCGGCCAGTGCATCGAGGTCGACGTTCTTAGCCAGCGGTTTCTTAGTAAAGTGGATCTTCAGGATCAATTCTCGGTCCTGTCGGTCCGGCAAGCCGATGTTGACACGACGATCGAAGCGGCCAGGCCTGAGCAATGCCGGGTCAAGCACATCTGCACGGTTGGTCGCGGCCAGCACGATGACGTTCTGGCCCTGCTCGAAACCATCCATTTCGACCAGGATCTGATTCAGGGTCTGTTCGCGTTCATCATGGCCACCGCCCATGCCGGAACCGCGGCGCCGGCCGACGGCGTCTATCTCATCGACGAAGATGATACAGGGTGCGTTTTTCTTGGCTTTGGCGAACAGATCACGGACGCGTGAGGCACCGACGCCGACGAACATCTCCACGAACTCCGAACCGGAAATACTGAAGAATGGTACGTTGGCCTCGCCTGCTACAGCCCGTGCTAGCAATGTCTTACCGGTGCCGGGCGGCCCAACCAGGAGCACGCCTTTCGGAATCCGGGCGCCCATGCTGGCGAATTTCTTGGGGTATTTCAAGAATTCGACGACTTCTTGGAGGTCTTGCTTGGCTTCGGCTGAACCGGCGACGTCGTTGAACGTAGCCTTATCTTTCTCGTTGCCGTACAGTCGGGCCTTGCTCTTGCCGAAACTCAGCGCCTGATTGCCCTGGCCTTGCGCACTCTTAAGCATGAAATACAGTACGCCCGCGATGATAACAACCGGGATGATCGATTCGGCCAAGCTGACCCAGCCGGACGTACCGCTGTTCTCGGCCTTATAAGTTATGGTCGACTTACTGGTATCGAAGCCCTGCTCCTTGAGACCCGAATTGCCGTCGACATAGGTCTTAAGCGTAGCTTTATCCTCGCCCTTGGGTGTGATATCGAGTTGGTTGCCGTTTACGGTGATGCTGCTGTATTTGCCGGCGTTATTATCGTGAATGGCTGTGGTGGCAGGAATGCTCTTGAGCGTACTAGGTTGATTGGAAGCCGCGAAGACGACCAAGCAGATGAGGATGAGCAACGCGACGAAACCTGCGTTCTTCATGCCTCGGCGGGTGCCGTTCGGCTTCTTGGGGTTAGGCCTGCGAGGTTTCCTATCCATGGGAGTCCATTATAGCGCGGCTGCCGGATTTTGGCTAGCGCTCCACCCCCACGAGTGCCAGTTCATCTTTGCCCACGGCCAGTGACGTGCCTCGAAGCACATCGAAACGCTTGCCGGGTTCAGCCGTTTTGGCGGCCAAGGTCAAACGCTCCAGCGTCTTGCCGTCGAAGTCGCGCAGTCCGCGGCTGCGCAGCCAGGCGGCCATCATCTCCAAGGCGACGTCGTGTGAAAGCTGCGTGAACCAGAGTCGATCCAGTCGGTCCGCAGCCGGCTGCCACCGCAACTGTTCGAGTAACAGATCGTCCAGCTCACGGTTGGTTTGCCGGAGACCTGATACGATTTCCCACAGTCGTTCACAGTCAGCCGGAGTGAAGCGCGACAACAGTCGATGTCGCACGTAGTTACGCAGATAATCGACATTCTGATTAGTGCTGTCTTCACGCCATTCCAGACCGTGCTGCTGTGCATATTCCCTAAGTTCGTTTTTAGGCGTCTTGAGCAGTGGCCGCTCCACATGTCCCTGGTTATCCAGCGAGGTCAGACCCTTGCGACCGGTTCCCCTTAACATGTTAAGGATAGCGGTCTCCAATATGTCATCACGGTGATGGGCGGTTAATACGGCGATGGCCTTTTCCCGGCGGCGCACGTCATGCAGGAATTCATACCTGGCAGCGCGGGCCACTGCCTCACCGGCAGCAGCTCCGAGATGGCCTTCTTTATATATGAACGGCAGTCCGTAGTCTTTCGCCAGCCGCTCCACGAATTTCCGGTCGGTGCGAGAATCCGGCCGGATGCCGTGATCGAAATGCGCCACCATGAGCTCCAAGCCGGGTTGTCTCTGTAGCATATGGAGTAGTGATACCGAATCCACGCCGCCCGATACGGCCACCACGTACTTCCCGCTTTTTGGCAACATCACTTCCATATCTTATTATTGTAGCAATGACTGAACATTCCGCCCTTGAAGAAAGAGTCGCAAAGCTCGAAGCCCGGAACCGCCGGGTAGAAGCGGATAAGGCTTGGGAAACCAGCTGGACACGGCGGCTGGTTCTGATGGCACTCATTTACCTCACGGTGATCTTCTACCTTCGTTTCGTCGTCCATATCGATCCCTGGATTAACGGACTTGTTCCGGTCTTGGGCTATTTCGTGTCCACGCTCACTATTACTTTTCTGAGGCAGCGTTTCACCGACAGGCAACGCAAAGGTTGAGCGGTGCAGGATATTCTCTTATTCCTGGTGGGCATTGCCGTCGGTGCTACCAATTCCATCGCCGGTGGTGGCGTGCTGCTGGCTTTCCCGGTGTTCCTGGCGCTCGGCCTGTCGCCGATTGTCGCTAATGTAACCTGTAATATCGTCGCCGTGCCGGGTTGTTTCAGTTCGGCCTATGGTTACCGGAAATACCTGCGCAAGATGCATCGCCGCTATCTGGTCCTGCTCGTCCCTTGCATCGCCGGTTCGGCCACCGGCGCGTTTATCCTAAGTCACACGACGGGTGCGAAATTCCAGCAGATCGTGCCGGCGCTCGTCGGTTGCGCCGTCATATTATTCGCCTTCCAGCCGCTGCTGCACGCCCACCTGCGAGGACACATCCATGGCCGACGCAAAGACCTGAAGTCCTTAGGTATCATCGCCGTGGCCCTGATACCGGCAGCAATTTACGGCGGCTATTTCGGAGCGGGTTTTGGTTTCATCATGCTGGCTTTCTTAGGCTTTACCAAACTGCACGAAATCCACCGCATGAACGGGCTCAAGAACTTGGCTGCCGGGTGTATCACCCTCACGTCGGCGACGGTCCTCTACAGTCACCACCTTATCAACTGGCGCTTCGGCCTGGTGACGGCAGCCGGCTGTACCCTGGGCGGCTATTACGGATCGGTGTTTAGCCAAAAGGTCTCATCACATGCCATCAGGGTGTTTGTCATCGTCATTGGCGTTGGCACGGCGGCTTACCTGGCCTTCCGTAGCTACTGAAATCGTGTTATATTAACCCCTGTATTTCTCCTCAGGGCGGCGTAGCTCAGCTGGTTAGAGCGCAGGACTCATAAGCCTGAGGTCAGTGGTTCAAGCCCACTCGCCGCTACCAATTATTATTTACGGTATTGAGACGAGGATAACGCCGGCGATCATGATGCCGGCGGTTATTTTTTCGAGGCGTGTCAGTTTTTCCTTGAAGAAATAAGCGGCCAGCAGCGCCGAGGCCAAGGCCGTGGAATTGCTCAGCACTGCCACGATACCGATGTCATATGAAAACACGCCGACCGTATAGGCGACCGTGCCAATGACGATGCAGATACCGGTACCGCTCATTCCAAGCGACAGTGCATCGCGATGCCTCACATCCTGGCGACCTAGCAGGATGTGCAGCCCGGCCGCAATGGTGACGCCGAGCTCCACCAAAAAGGCTGATACCCACGGTCCGAGTGCCCTGGTCGGATAGATGAGGAAGAAATAAAACAGACCCCAGCCGGCCGCAGCGATCAGCGCGAAAAGAATACCGCTTTCCAGCTGCATGACGTTCGACTTGCGGAGATCTTTGGGGTTGACCGAGATAGCGACGTTGGCGGCAACAACCATGGCGATGGCTGTCCATTGGAGGGCATTTAAAGGACTATCCAAAATGAAGAATGCCAGCACGACCGTCAAGAGCGCCGAGGTCGCACCAATCGGCGCCACGATACCGACCCGGCTGACGCGAAGCCCTTGCGTGAACGCCAGCACGGGAATATATCCACCAATGCCCAGAGCCAGCGCAAACAGCACATGCGATACGTCGTGGAACCGATGATACTGCGGGATGCAGATCACAGCCAATACC
>DATNAB010000073.1:0-2904 GCA_035573115.1 Verrucomicrobiia bacterium | reverse complement strand
GCTCGTAATTATCTTCTACGGTTGAACTACCGCCGCCACTGCCCGGCGCGCCGCTGCCGACATTGTAGACGTAGTTACTCCTGATAAGAGTGTTGGAGCCGTTATTTAGTACGGCCATACCCAAGGCCTCGGTGGTGTCGTTGATGCCGCTGATGTTGGAGTTCTCGATGGTGGTGCCGTCGCTGAGTCCGGATATATTGACGGCCATTGATCCCTGGTCGGCGTTGCCGTTGGCGCGTATGCAGACGTTATTGAGGGTGAAATTATTAACATCGCTGACGTAGATAGTGGCATCGCCCATGTTGAAGTTGCTGAGAGTCACGTTGTTGGAAACGATTTCCAGCGTGTTGCCGGTCCCACTCCAATATGTGCCAGGAGGCAAGCTGGAAAAGCTAAAGTTGGGCAGGGCCGAGCAGTCGGTGACACCGACGTTATGATAAGCCGGATCAGGGTAACCGCAGGCTCCAGGCGAGATAAAACAGTTCGTCTGAGGGCCGGCCGCGGCTGCAGGGGACAGGGAGGCGGCCATCATAATAAGGAGGATGACGGCTGCCACTAGACGGCGTGGTAGCCCAAAACGATTATTTACTAATTTTTTGTCCATTGTTTGTATTGCTCCTCGAATGACGGATCGCTACCTTCCGTCTATTTTCACAACTTCTACACCCCATCTTATATCCAAACCCCTTATGCTACAAGCACTTGACAGCATGGTATAATGGGCAACGTTAACAATTTGAATATAAAGAGTGCGGCGAGAGATCTAGCTCGATGACCCGCCGGCAACCTACTCGGATGAGCAAGGTGCCCCTTCTAGCCCCGACCGGGGAAAGATATTGGTGATTCATATCCTTTCCACCGTCGTCGGAGAAAGGATATTTTTATGTCAACGGAACTAACGAGCACCGTCTGGGGAATCGCTCCCTGGAGCGGCGAACTGCTGCAGGTCAGCGGCGACGTCGACCGTGGACGGGCTAACAAATGGGACTATTTCTCCCAGCTGACCGACGACTTCGAGACGTACTTCAATGCCTTGCGTGAGGCTGGCATTGACTATTGCGCCGACTGGAGCGGCGGCCGCCGGGATTATTTCCGGGCCACCGTGCTGAATGCGGAAGGGTTCCAGGACGGGATCCACGACGCGCCCGTAACCAGATGGTTCAATACCAACACCTTCTTCCGGCAGCCCACCATCGACGGCCCCTTGAGTAATAAGCTGCAAGGGATTCCCGACCATGGCCTCCTCACAGTTTTTACCGATGGGTCCGGTCCGCCGAGGACCTATCAGCCGACTCTGCTTTCACCCTATGCCTTCGCCCGGTTGTCTGCACGTGGCCAGGGGGTTAGCGAAGCCCAGGCTGATACCTATGTGGCCGGTCTGTACGATGAGCTGTTGGCCAATATTGGCTCCCAGGGAATCACCCACGTGCTTTTCCATGAGCCCTTTGCTCCATACAATGAAGTAGAGGAATCGGAGCGACGGCGCCTCGGCCATGCCGTTGGCACGCTGGCCGCCAACCACCCGGAAGTGGAGGTCGGCGTCTACTTCAGTTATGGTGACGGCGCTGAATTCGTACGCGAGCTGGGGGAGGATGATCGGATCGCGGCGGTCGGCTGCGATCTGCAGCGAACACCGGCGGCTTCGCTAGCGCCGCTACCGGGACACCGCTTCCTGGCCGGCGTCGTCGACGGCGCCAATACACTGACACCGGATGATAAAGACTTGTTGCCGCTGCTTGAAAGCGCGGTGGAAGCTGTCGGAGCACCGGAAGTATCCGTCACGCACACGGTCGACCTGGAGCATGTGCCGCTCCGGTTCGCCCTCGAAAAGGTCGCCCAGATCGGCCGCCTGGGAAGCATTCACGAACGGACGGAGGCAGTGACATGAGTGAAGCACTATTGACACAAGAAGTCGGCAGCCTGGCTAAACCAGCCTGGCGGGTCCAGCCGTTGAAAGGCCAGCCGATCACCGACGCCCACATTGAAGAGGCGGAAATATGGGCTGAGCGGCTCGGCATCGCACCTGAAGAGTCGACGGATTTGCTGCGTGACTGGCAGGGCGAGGCGGTACCGCTTGACCCAGAAATACAGGCTGGTATAAAGTTGCTGGCTGTCCGTTACGCAATCCGATTGCAAGAGGTGGCGGGATTGGATATCCTCTATGACGGCGAGCAGAGTCGGCCGGAGATGTATGAAGACTTGGTGCGTAAGGCGCAAGGCTTCAAGCCGCGCGGTCGGCTTAGAGCGTTCGATAACCGGTCGTTCCTGAAGTTCGCGCTCGTCGATGAGCCGGGCATCGAAACGCCTGGTTACAACGAGGAATTCGCCCAGGTTCAGGCCGAGACCGATCGCCGGATCAAGGTGCCGATAACCGGCGCCTACACCGTGGCCGACTGGTCATTCGATGAGTTCTACCGCCAATCACTCGAGCAGGGTGGACGGAGTCTGGCGGCACCTGACGCTAAGCGGGCTTTCGTACTCGACGTGGCCGAGCGGGTGGTCCGTCCGAACATCGCGGCATTGGTAGAGGCCGGCGCCGAATGGGTACAGATTGACGAACCGGCCGCGACCACTACGCCGGGCGAGGTACCGCTGTTCGTCGAAGCGTTCAATCGTTCGACCGCCGGTCTGCCTGGCAAGTTCAGCGTGCACATCTGTTTTTCTGACTATTCGCACCTCTTCCCCTATATCGAGGAGATGGAAAACTGCTCCCAGTTCTCGCTTGAGTTTGCCAACCGTGACGGTAGCGGGTTGGGCACCGATGCGGCCGCACGCCCGGCATATGAAGTACTGACCGACTTTCATCAGCATGCACCTGACGCCGCCATCGGCCTGGGAGTAACGAACATTCACGTGGACGAGTTAGAAGTACCCGAGCTCGTGCGCGACCGGACACTCCGGGCC
>DATNAB010000072.1:0-2120 GCA_035573115.1 Verrucomicrobiia bacterium | reverse complement strand
GGCGAACGGCTCAGCTGCCACCGCTAGCAGGTCAAGATCGAGCTCCTGGGCGGTCTTTTCCAGCGCCCCGATGTGGATAAGTGGCGCGAATGCCGTGTAGAGCTGGACGACCACGTCCTTACCCTGGAAACCGATGGGATTGGTCACCGGGTAGCCGTCGATCTCGATGCTGACCAGCGCGCTGTTGACCAGCCGCACCTCGACCTCTTTGCCGCCAAGTTCCCAAGCCAGCTGTTGCTTGGCCTTCTCTTGGGCGCGCTGCTGCACGAGGTTAATGATCTTTTCCATCTCGGTGATGTCGAGCGGTTTGGTGATCTCGCGGCGGGCCACCCGCACAGTGGTGGTGGTGCCTTTAACGAGCTCACCTGCGATGCCGATGATGGCGGTGCGCACGCTGACCTTTGCCTGTTCCTCGGCCTGGTTTAATGCTTTGTCACAATTATCTACCACGGCCGCGATGTCGGCGATGGCACCGGCCTGCATATCGCTCAAACCCTGGTGCGTACGGCCGACGCCGATGATTTCGACGGTGCTGGTATCGGTGTCAATCCGGCCGATAAGCGCTTTGATGAATTCGGTGCCGATATCGAGTGCCACCAAGTACTGATCGCCTCGTTTACCGGCCCGCGTACGCGCCGCTGCTGACGCCTTGGTGGCGCCTTCACGCGCCCTATGCGCTGCGGTGGTACTGGCTTGTTTCAGCTTGCCAAGCATATGCAGTATTTTAGCACAAGGGTGGCAAAGATAGCTGAGAATAGCTGCCTACGTTTTGTATAATTGCGGCTTTTATGATAAAGTATCGTGATTATGGCTCATTACGGTGATTTACGGGACCAGATGCATCCCGGCGTAGCTAAGACGGTACCTGATACACCGGAGGCGACAGCCATTCTACATAGAGATTACGTCAAGCCGCTGGCTTTCGGCGGTTTCGTTACCAGATTGGTGGAAACAGGCTCGGTAGAGATGGGTACGATGGACGACATCCGCGGCTCCGTTTGTGCTATGCTCGACATCCCACCAGAAGAATTCGATGCCAGACTGGCCGATCCTGACCTCATAGCTAGCCACACGGCCCACGACTGGGCCGCCGAGTATCGTCACAGAGCGAAAGACGGGCTTATCGAAGCGGCGACCGAAGAAGCGGCAGGTCATCTTGCTGAGGCGCTTGAAGGTGTGGAGGGCAAGGACGAAGGAGAGCTCGAAAAAATAGTCGATGAACATCGGGGCTGGATCGAAAGGAAGCGGGAATATATTCAGGAACAAGAAAGCCAAGGTCGTAAAGTCCTGGCCATACGGGATCAGCTTATGTTGGATCACCATCTTCTGCCTGAACTGGAGAGACTTGAGGCTTCCAGCTATGCCATCCGCGTTTCCGAGCTTATGGATGTCCTGCGGGCAGACCCCTGGTTCAACGAACACGGTGAAGATTTCGCCCTCAATGTTATCGGTAACTTCTCAGGAATTAGCGATTACATCAAGGATGCTGTCATCCATGAGCACGATTTACAGGATCTGTTTGCAGGAACATGCGAAGACTCTGATATGTTGGAGACCGCGCAGCAGACCTGGCTTCCCCAATCGGAATTGCGACTTTTGGCCAAGATGTATGCTCAGAGTTTTTATGGAAGACTGCCCGGCGGCGAGCAGATCCCCGGTCAGGAAGAGCTCGAGAATTTGCCGAACCCCATCAGCGAGACTCTTTTTGTGAGTGATGAAGAACGGGACGCTTTCTTTATCGCCTTCCCACTCGCCAACGGACAACGCCCCCGCTAGCCGCGTGCCACACTAGCCCCTTATCCCTCATAGCGTAAATTGACAATTATTGTTATTTATGACAAAATGTAATAAATTTAGGAGATTAAGCCGGTATGTCGGAAGCACTCGACATTAAGATGCAGCTCGTTAGCGACGGCAAGTCCGTGCGCATCGATTTCGAGCCGCCCCTGGACGATGAGCGCAAAGCCCTCATCCAAGAGGCGCCGGCTTTGTATGACATATCTGATGACGAACTGCTCTTTCATGACCTGATACCCACGGAAGGCAATCCATTCACCGAAATCAACTGCGGAGCTATCAGGACCGGTGCAGAATACCGGGGCCTGAAGCTGGACGAAAGC
>DATNAB010000071.1:0-3574 GCA_035573115.1 Verrucomicrobiia bacterium | reverse complement strand
CTGGCCATCCTGGGTGTAGTGGTGGTGACATTCGGTACCGTCTATGCGGCGGTCCAGCAGGCCGAGCGCCGGGACGCCAACTATCCACAGATACAGTTGGCCGAGGATGAAGCGGCCCAGATCAATGGCGCCGGTAACGTCTACGCGCCTTCTTCGTTCTCACCGGTGGATATGAAAACCAGTCTAGCACCCTTCGTGATCGTCTATGACAAGAACGGTCATATGGTGAGCGGCTCGGGTTATCTGAACGGCAAGGTGCCCACGGCGCCCCTAAGTATGTTGCAGGCGGCCAAAGGTGAGGACTACCACGCCGTAACCTGGCAGCCGGCGAACGGCGTTCGGATCGCCTCCGTAACGGTAGCTAGCAAGGGATATTACGTGCTGAGCGGCCGGTCATTAAAAGAGGTGGAAAAGAACGAGAATCAGACGCTCTTGATCATTCTCATCGGTGGTCTGGTGTCGTTGATACTGGTGGGCGCAGCTATCGGTGGACGCATCCTCTTCGCCGAGCCTTGAGGGGTCTGGTGGCAGCGCCACTTTTTAAGCTATACTCTAAGGTAAAGCACTAACTTTTTCTGCAGGTGGCGAAAATCATGCAACAGACAGACCGGGCGCCGCAGGTGCCGCTTCAACAGTTCAAACGGACCAAGATCGTGGCCACCGTGGGGCCGTCCACGAACACCTATGAATCGATCTTGTCGTTGATCGAGGCCGGCGTGAATGGTTTCCGGCTCAACTTCAGCCATGGCACGCACGAGGAGCGGACGGATCAGATCAAATG
The DNA here is from genome assembly GCA_035573115.1 of Verrucomicrobiia bacterium. Taxonomy (GTDB): domain Bacteria; phylum Patescibacteriota; class Saccharimonadia; order Saccharimonadales; family UBA4665; genus DATNAB01. The sequence goes on along the minus strand of DATNAB010000071.1, from coordinate 2,793 downwards.
GATCCGCCAAGCCAGCGCCGCTTACGGCAAGCCGGTGGCCATCATCCAAGACCTGCAAGGGCCGAAAATTCGGCTTGGGGATTTCGACGGCATCGTAACGGTTGCGAAGGGGCAGGAACTAAGCTTCAAATATCAGGCCGATTATGCGAAAAGCGGGCATCTGCCCACGCAGTATGATCTCAGCAAGAAGCTGAAGCGCGGCGAGCGGCTGTATCTGTATGACGGTAAGCTACATACAGTGGTGACGAGCGTGCGTGACGGCGTGGTACACGCCAAGGCAGACAACGCCGGCATCCTGATCAAGCGGAAGGGCATCAATCTGCCGGACACAGATTTCGCCGGTGACATCATTACGTCTAAAGATAAGGCTGATCTGGTGTGGGGGTCGGCGCAGGACATCGATTATGTGGCACTGAGCTTTGTGCATACGGCTGCGGACGTCGTGAAGCTTCGGCAACTATTACGCAACATGAACTCTACAGCCCGGGTGATTGCCAAGATCGAGACCGGTGCAGCCGTGGCCAACGTGGAAGAGATCGTGCAAGAGAGCGACGCCGTGATGATCGCCCGGGGCGATCTGGCGGTAGAGACGCCGAGTGAGAGCGTGCCGATTGTGCAGCGTAAGATCATCGGCCTGGGGCGGCGGTACGAGACACCGACCATCGTGGCCACCCAAATGTTGGCCAGCATGACACAAGCCGCCGAACCGACGCGGGCCGAGGTATCTGATGTGGCGACAGCGGTGCTGGTAGGGGCCGACAGCGTGATGCTGAGTGACGAGACTGCCAGCGGTAAGTACCCGATAGAGGCGGTCCAGACGATGAAACAAGTCATCCTTTATACGGAAAGCCACTCGCCTTTGACAGTCAGTTTCCCCGACACCGGCGAGGATGACAGTCGCCAGGCGGCGATTTGCCGGGCGGTGGTGAAGCTGGCAGACGACATCGAGGCGCGGGCCATCGTGGCAGAGACCAAGTCCGGTGCCACAGCATTGCATATCGCGGCGCTCCGCAGCAAGATTCCTTTGATTGCAGTAACGAGCGATAGCCGGGCTGGCCAACAATTAGCTATCGTATATGGCGCCAAAAGCTATGTGCGGCCAGCTGATCCGCATGCAGCCACCAAGCTGACGGACTGGCTACGCAAGAGCAAGGTTTTGAATAAAGGCGACGTCGTGGTCACGGCCTCGGGCAGGCACGCAGGCGTCGTCGGCACCACGGATACCATCAAGGTCCGCGTGCTAGAATAAAAGCGTAAGCTTCAAAGAGGTGTTGATGTTCGCCAAACAGACGATCCGTGACGTTAATCTGAAGGGCAAGACGGTACTGCTGCGCGCCGATTATAACGTGCCCGTGCAGGATGGCAAGATCACTGACGATTACCGCATCAAACAATCTTTACCGACCGTGAATTATCTGCTGGAACATGGCGTGCGGCTGATCATCTGTTCGCATCTGGGCCGGCCGAAAGGACCGGAGGATACGGGGCTGAGCCTGTTCCCGGTAGCCAAACGGCTGAAGCAGCTGTTGGACCGGCCGGTGGAGTTCGTGACCGACGCCGGCGGACCGATGTCGCAGAAGGCGGTGGCGGGCATGAAGCCAGGTGACGTGCTGCTGCTGGAGAACCTGCGTTTCTTCCCCGGTGAGAAAGCTGATGATGACGGTTTTGCCAAACAACTGGCGGCACTAGCCGACATGTTCGTACAGGATGGTTTTGCCGTGGCCCACCGCAAAGACGCCAGCACTGACGCTGTCACCCGGCACTTGCCGAGCGTGGCCGGGCTGCTGGTAGAGAAAGAGGTTGAGGCGATCACGCAGGTGATGGAGAAACCGAAGCGGCCGGTGATGGCGATCGTGGGCGGACTGAAGATCGCCGACAAGATCGACGCACTGGGACGGTTCATCGATATCGCGGATTTTGTGGCCATCGGTGGTGCCATGGCCAATACCTTCTTAGCGGCCCAAGGCATGGACGTGGGCGACAGCCTGTATGATAAAGCCGACCTGCCAACGGCACGGCAGATCCTGAAGCGGGCCGAAGCCGAGGCTGCGAAGCGGCCCTTCGTGTTCGCCATACCGCACGACGCGGTAGTAGCCAAGAATATCGACAAGGCGGCGAAGACCCGGGTAGTTGATTGGGGTACGCACGTGCTCGCGGACATAGAGCATTATCCGAAAAGTCCACCGACATCGGCCAGCCAGATCCTGGCCGGCGAAAAGATCCTCGACGTCGGGCCTTTCAGTGCCTCGTTCATTGCCGGTGCTATTCAGTTGGTCAGTACCGTGATCTGGAATGGGACCATGGGTGTGACAGAGGTCGAAAGCTTGCACGGCCCGGTCGGGCCGTTTGCACATGGCACGGAGCTGGTTATCGAGGCGCTGCTCGGCGATCTGGGCCATAAACCGTTCACGGTGGTTGGCGGCGGTGACACCGTCGGCTATGTGCAATCGCGCAACCTGACCGAGGAATTCGGCCACGTGTCTACCGGAGGCGGCGCCAGCCTGGAATTGATGAGCGGCCACCCGCTGCCGGCCGTCGAAGCGCTGCTTGATAAGAAATAGGGTACAATTAAGCGTAAGAATCATGGCAAAACGTATTCTCATCGTCGGCAACTGGAAGATGCACCTGAACACCCACGAGGCCAGCCTGTTGGTCAAACGGTTGGATGATCATATTCCGCTGCACCGGGAAATCGAGATAGTGTTGGCGCCCAGCATGCTTAGCCTTCAGCCGCTCAGCCTGCAGATCGACCGCCGTAAGTTTCGACTGGCGGCCCAGAACGCCTTTTATGTA
>DATNAB010000070.1:0-2410 GCA_035573115.1 Verrucomicrobiia bacterium | reverse complement strand
TCGTTCTCTGCGAAATAAATAGCGGTGTCTGCTGGTCCCTGCTTGGCGAACAACCGTGACTTTGCCGCCACATACTCCTCGACATCAAGATGCCAATCGAGGTGTTCGGGAACGACCATCAGACAGACGCCGATATGTGGTGAACGCTTCAGATCGATCAGCTGAAAACTTGATAACTCCAATACGACCCATGTATCGGCCTTCAATTTGGGCAGCAGAGCGAACACCGGTATGCCGATGTTGCCACCGAGCACCACTGTCTGACCGGCTGCTTCCAGCATGTGGGAGATAAGCGTGCTGGTAGTACCTTTGCCTTTGGTCCCGGTTACGCCGATGACGTTCTTGGTAGGGCATACCTTGAGAAATTCGTTGACCTGCGTCGTTATTTTCTCGGCTACCCCCGGATTCTTCTCCAGGATAGCCTGAGGCGGCAAGCCGGCTGTTCGCACCAGCAGATCGAACCGGTCCAGATCGTCCAGATAGCCGCCACCGAGCACGCTGTCTGCCCCGGCCGGTATCTCCACCTCAGGATTCCGGTCGCAAATCGTTAACTGATGGTCACCTTGAGCCGCAAAATACTCGAACGATGCCCGGCCTTCCACGTCGTAGCCCAGGATGGCGATTTTCATACCTCTATTATGCCACCTTGATGCCTAAGCGGGCCAGCTCGATCCGCAAAGCCGGCTCACCGGTATAAACGATGCTTTTGATGCCGACTGCAGCGGCCGCCTCGACATTCCGCGGGTTATCATCGATAAAAATGGTCTCACGGGCCTCCACCCCCATCTCTTTTAGGATATGCTGGAAGATCTCCGGTTGAGGCTTGATAAATCCGACCTCAGCCGAGATAGCCGTGACATCAAACAGGCCGTTTAAGCCGTGTTCCTCCAGAATCGGCCTCAGATACGACCCGCTCGAATTCGACAGCAACCCAATCTTATACCGACCGCGCAGCATCCCGATTAGCTTCACCAGCTGCTTATCAATCTGGTCCGTCTGGCTAAACACCGCCTTGACACTGGCCGTGCTCCGTCCGCTCAACCGACCTAGTTCCTTATAGAATTCGTCATCGCTGATAAGGCCACCGTCCAGCCGCCGCGAACTCTCTTCAAATTCCCGTCGTTCATAGCCGTTCTTACCCAGCCACCGGTGGAACGGATCGGCATGGATCACATCAAAAAAATCAAAAACAATCGCCCGATACATACTTGGTATCTTACGCGGACAACTGTTTCTTGACCAGTTCGGCCACCTGTCGCGGCGTCATGTTGGCCTTCAGGATAACCCCGCTCACGCCCAGTTCCTTGATCTTGGGCGGAATCTCTTGTTCGCCGACGTTGGTTAGGATGATGACCTTCACCTTCTGTCCCCAAGATTCTCCCCGCAGCTTCTCCAGCATCTCGTCACCGGTCATCTCCGGCATCATCAGATCGAGCAGAATGATATCCGGTTTCATCTTCTCCGCTAGCTCCAGGCCCAACCGGCCGTTTTCAGCCGTTTCCACATCATACCCTTCCGCCTCGAACTTGAAGCGGTACATCTGGCTGATAGCCTGGTCATCCTCGACGATCGCGATCTTGGTCATGGTTATAGTATACCCCTTGCCACGCCGACGGATGCTTACCTGCGGCCAGCCCGCGACAGTTTGAAGCCGCCTAACCTGTTGCCCCCGGCTCCTGCCCAAGGCTCAGCTTCGAATACGGCTACCACTAACGCGCATGCCGGCAAGTCGGTGCATTTCGTACCGACCACGTGCATCTGTTGCGGACCGAACTGCATATCACGGTTGCGCGCCAAGGCAGTCAGGCTGTGCTCGATGTCGGCCCGTACTTCAGCCTCACTGTGGCCTTCATGCTCCACGAGTAAACCGTGCCGGGTCTTCCGGTCCTGTATCCAGCCGATGCCCGCCCAGGCTTCCTGGTTTCTGACAGATACCCGTTTCTGTGCCATGACCACATATAATCGGTCGCCCCAATTGCCGCCGGGATGTTTCGGCTCACCCGTATAGCTTACTTCGCTATCGGGAGGCAACACTGAGCTGAGATAGATAAGGTTGTAATTGGCCACGCCGGCCCTGACCAGCGCCTGGTCGAAGGCCGATAATTCGGTCGGTCCGATACCGATACCTTCTGAAATCTGGATGTGCATTTTTGTTTTCCTTAATCGTTCAAAACCACTATAGCACAAGCTTTACCTTTGAAGGCAACTGCCTTATGCTTGGGCTGATGACCTGGTTCTACCTGGCCCTGCTGGCGCCCCTGTTATACGCCATCGTCAACCTACTGGACGACAACCTCCTTCAGTTCGTCTATAAGAGTCCCTACGTGGCCGCCGTCTCGGCTGGCTTCTACGGCTCGCTACCGCTCCTCAGCCGTTTCTTCCTCGATGCCCATCGGTTGCCCGCCAATCT
>DATNAB010000069.1:0-2871 GCA_035573115.1 Verrucomicrobiia bacterium | reverse complement strand
AGATCAAGGCCTGGCAGGAACGCGTCGCCAAATTGCTACCCCCAGACGCTCGGTTGGAGTATTTCGCGGATATCAAGATGGACGGCCTGGCCTGTGCACTGGTATATGAGGACGGTGTGCTGCAGTATGCGTTGACGCGTGGCGACGGGTTTACCGGTGAGGATGTCACCACCAATATCCGCACGCTAGAATCTGTGCCGCTCCGGCTGCGCCGCGACAAGAAAGCGACTGCTTTCTTAAAGGGCAGGACCGAAGTACGCGGCGAGATTGTCATGTATAAGGCTGACTTCGCGCGGCTGAACGAGCAGCGGGCCAAGGAGGGCAAGCCATTGTTTGCCAATCCACGTAACACGGCAGCAGGTACCATCCGCCAGCTCGACCCACTGCTCGCAGCCGCGCGGCCCCTGCACTTCCGAGCTTATGACCTGCTCCGGGCCGAAGAAGCGGACGTGCCGACGTACGCTTCGGCGTACAAGACCATGCACGCACTCGGCTTTTTGGTCAATCTCGAAGCCAAGGTCATAGATTCCGTCGGCGGTCTGATGAAATTTATGGAGGAGTGGGAAACGAAGCGTACCAAACTGCCGTTCAACACCGACGGTCTGGTGGTAAAGATTAACGACCGAGGACTATACCGACGGCTAGGCGTAGTCGGCAAGGCACCACGCGGTGCCGTAGCCATCAAGTATGCCGCCGAGCAGGCCACGACCAAGGTCAAGGATATTTTTGTATCGATCGGCCGGACCGGCGCCGCCACGCCGGTAGCCATGTTGGAGCCGGTAGTAATTGCCGGCAGCACCGTCCAGATGGCCACGCTGCACAATGAAGGCGAGGTCCACCGCAAAGATATAAGAGTAGGCGACACGGTCATCGTGCACAAAGCTGGCGATATCATCCCGGAAGTCGTCGAACCGCTAACGAAACTGCGCGATGGTTCGGAAAAACCGTTCATCATGCCGAAGCGCTGTCCTGAATGCAATACCACGCTCGTAAAACTTAAAGTCGAGGATGCTGCTTGGCGCTGTCCGAACGAGGCCTGCCCATCCCGCTCCTGGAAACGTGTCGAACATTTCGCCAGCAAAGCAGCGCTCGACATCGAGGGCCTAGGCGAAAAGAACGTCATCGCCCTGCTTGATGCCGGCCTTATCAAGGATCAGGCCGACATCTACGGGCTGAAGGTGAAAGACGTCATAGAGCTGGATCGTTTCGCCGAGGTCTCGGCCAATAAGCTGGTGAACGCCATTCAAGCAAAGAAGAAGCCCTCGTTCGCACGCTTTCTTTATGGTCTTGGCATCCGGCACATCGGCGTTCAGACGGCGGTTGATCTGGCGAACCATTTCCGCACCGTCGAGGCATTGTCTGCCGCCACCATCGAAGAATTATCGGATGTGGAGGGAATCGGCGAGATTGTGGCCGAATCGCTGGTCGAGTGGTTCGCCGAGCCGCGCAACCGTCGGCTGCTCGAAAAGTTCAAGAATCACGGTGTCTGGCCGGAACCGGTCAAGCACATTGGCGGTCCTTTGAGCGACAAGAACTTCGTTGTCACCGGCACGCTCGAGACCATGGGGCGTGAACAGGCCGCGGAGCGCATCCGGGCACTTGGCGGCACCTTTCAGAGTTCGGTCGGCAAGGACACGGATTATCTGGTGGTCGGTGCCAACGTCGGCGCAGCCAAGTTGGCAAAGGCGGCCAAACTGGGCACCCAACAGCTCACTGAACAGGAATTCCTTAAACTACTCAGCTGATGTATAGTACGACTTAAGGTAAAGGAGATACCGCTCATGAACTTCGACATCAACTGGGTAGCCGGTCTGGTGGCGGGCGTTGCCGCCATGATTCCCGGCTCGATAATCTACTCGCCCGGCGTGCTCGGCAAGCGCTGGATGAAAGAAATCGGCACTTCGCCGGAAAAGATGAAAGCCGCCGGTGGCAATCCGGGTCTGGCCGTGGCCAAAATGTTCGTAACTTCACTAGTCAACGGCTTGGTGGCTTCGTTCGTGGTCTGGACGGCCGGCGCTACTACGTTCAGCGACGCCTTCCTGTTGGCGTTTGCCGCTGTCGGTTGGTTCTGGGTCTCATCCAGCCTCATGCTGACGTTCTTCGAGAACCGCAGCAAAGCCTGGCTCGGTATCAGCGCTCTCAGCCATATCTTGACCGCCGCCGTCATCGGCGTCGTGCTCGGCCTCTTCGTCTAGTTTTCTAAGGCGAAACGCGCCTACTCTTTGAAGATGTCTGCCTTTTGTGCAGACATTGTCTGCACAGCCGCAACCCGGGTATGCACACACGCGGGCGGAGCGGCGTGCTATAATCGCCTGCATATGCCGGAGCTTCAGCAAAAATCAACACGGCTCAACTGCTTTTCGCCGCCGGTCATGATAGCTACGATGGTCATCGAAACTATCCTGGCTGTCTACACCGTCTGGCGTTATAAGATGAGCGACATGGTACGTTTGGCCGCTATCACATTGCTCGGGCTGGCGACATTCCAGTTAGCTGAATTCTTCGTGTGCACCGGGTCTATCGGCCATACTATCGAGTGGTCGCGTTTCGGCTTCGCAGCGATCACCCTGCTACCACCACTCGGTCTGCACGTGGTCCACGTCGTTGCCGACAAACCCGGCCGGCGTCTGGTCCAGACCGCCTACTTTACGATGGCTGCCTTCATCGCTTTCTTCCTGGTATTTCCTGGCGTCTTCGATAGCTACCAGTGCACCGGTAATTATGTGATTTTCCACCTGCGTCCCCACGCTGGCGGAATCTATTGGGTCTACTATTTCGGGTGGATAATCACCAGCATGGTGCTGGGTCTCAAATGGATAAACGAGTTGAGTCAGCTCGGCAAGAAGGCACACGACCGGCTGCGTGCAACCC
>DATNAB010000068.1:0-15707 GCA_035573115.1 Verrucomicrobiia bacterium | reverse complement strand
CTTCTTCGTCAACGTGCCGGTCGGCATCATCGTCGTGATAACGGCGTTGCGCATCCTTGACCGTCACGAATCGACGCTCGACCACAACGTACTCGATCTGCCGGGCGCCGTGCTGGTAACCGGCGGTCTGATGTCGTTGGTATACGCGTTGGTCAAGGCACCGACCGACGGCTGGACCGCCCACACGCCGCTGACGTTCTTCGCCGTCGCGATCGCGGCATTGATCCTGTTCGTGATCAATGAGCAGCGCAGCGACCATCCGCTGGTGCCGCTGAAAATCTTCAAGATCCGCAACATTTCTGGCGCCGACCTGATGATGTTGTGTCTGGCATCGGGCCTGTTCTCGGTGTTCTTCTTCACCACGCTGTACCTGCAGGAAATCCTAGGCTACACGCCTATTAAGACCGGCGTCAGCTTCCTGGTCGTGCCGGTGGCCATCGCCATCACGGCGACCAACGTGCCGCGCGTCATCCAAAGGATCGGCTACAAGCCGATCCTGATGGTGGCACCTCTGGTGGTATCGGCTGGCCTGTTCTGGGTCTCGCATATTCCGGTCAACGGGACCTACTGGGGCAACGTGGCTCCGGGTATGATCCTGATGGGCCTGGGCATGGGCGCCACGTTCGTCAGCGTGACCATCGCCGCCACTTCCGGCGTGCCGCATCACGAATCCGGTCTGGCTTCGGGGCTATTGAACACTTCGCAACAAATCGGCGGCGCTCTGGGCCTGGCCGTACTCACCGGCATCGCCGCTTCGAGCACCACGCGCTATATCGACGGTCTGCACCTGCATGCCGCCCCGACTCATGCGCAAATAACCGCCGCTACCGTTCACGGCTTCCACAATGGCTACCTGATCGCATCGACCTTCGGCATCGCCGCCGCCTTAATCGCGACCTTCGTCATCAAGCAGCAGAAGGCGAAAAGCGACCCCAGCCACGGCGAAACCGTGGCGATGCATTAACAGTTCCATTTGCATCTGATTTGAATAAACTCAAGCAATTTTCTTAAGCTGCTTATGCTTGACCTATTTTGCTGTTCATGATACAAAATATGTAAGTGGGCAGTAAGGAGCACACATGAACTTGGTAGATATGGAGCCAGGGCTGGCAACAACCATGTCAGGCGGATCAACCGAAGTGATGGAACATTTGGGTGCCGAACATACTATAGTTGTAGATTTGTTTGGCGATGGCTACGCTGCCGAAAAAGAGCCCATACCTGTTGCGAGCATAGCTGCTCAAGGAGTTGCTGCGGAAGCCATTCTGCAACGCTTGTCTGAGGTTTCAGACCATATTGCCGGTGAAGAAGGCGAGAATGAAGAGCGATTCGTTCCTTATAAATTAATTGGTGAACCAGAAGAAATATTTGGCGGCATACAAGTTATCAATGGAGACGCCGAAGGCGCCAAGGCATATATACGACACTTGATAGGTGCCGTAGAACGGCCGGACGACGAGGATCTGGTTGTTACTAATATAAAGAGATCGTCTTCGCAAGAAGTATCAACTGAAGTTGATGAAGAGACCAGCTATGGCAAAACAATTCTCGACGCTTTTAGACGCAGCAGGTTAGCAAGACTTGTAGCCGGCGGAGCTGTAGTCGCCTCTGGAGCTCTTTACTGGGCTTCGTCTGCCTCGGCAGAAACTCTTGAGCAGACATGTATTGATGCAGGCATGAAACCCTCTACCGTTATGGCAGCTAAATTATACGGTGCGCGCAAACAACATGGAGCAGGATGGTCTGGGCGCGTTAGGATGCAAACAAATGCATTGCCGGATGAATGTGCACAGAATGGTTACTATAGGATGGGAAATGTAAGCGTGTTGATGCAAAATGGGCTACATCGATCGAAATGGCTTAACATAGACCCTTACGAAGGAAACAACGACGGTTTAGGTGATGCGTTTAATGGGTCAGCTAGTGGCGGCCCCACCTTTTCCAATATTAATCACGACCACGACCCCTCGTTTACCAAGTTTAATTATATTTGTTCACCAGGAGCTCTTAAGACCGCTGTCCATTTTCAGCAGAAGCTAACGATGGTACATGTTAACGGCACAGTTAACGAGTTCGGAGAGATTAACGGTACTTACGACGTGATCGCTGGGCCTAAAACCACTACCACCCCTGTAAAAGTCTATGGCGCCTGTTAATTACTCTTAATACCAACAATGGATACCACAGTCCCTATACTTGCGTGATTACGCTTATGTTTCTATACTGATAGCCAGGAATAACCATGGCTACCGACACAAAAAAATCATCGCAGGATGAACCGGCTTCAGCGGTCAAGATAGGGGATGATAAAGGGGTCACCACCCCTCGTCGCATAAAATCCGTACCGTTTTCTCAAGCGCGAAGAGGAACGACCTTGGTCGTAGCAGCCATACTCTTGCTTGTAATCGGCTTCGTGATTTACAGGGTAGAAGTGGCCCATAAAGTTCTCGCCCAAGCCGCGGGACATAAGATTTATAAACAAGATATAGATAACCTTATCGGCAATAATAAGCATGTGAGCGAGCATGATGCAGCAACAGTCTTGGCCAATAAGTATTTAACACAAGCGATGGCGAAAGACCAAGGCGTAGTTGTTACTGATCAGGATCTTGTAGCCACCTACGGACCGATTATTAATACATTAAAAAAGAACAACCAATACTCGTACCAACTTCAGGTAAACCAGTTGTATTTCGACAAATTACAAACCTATAATCAGGGAATTTATAAAGGCTATCTGTTGGTGGCTCATTTCAGTCGCAATATTGTTTTGCAACCTGACTCCGCGGGTGATACTAACACTGATCAAGCTGCTGTCGCTGCAGATAAAAAGTATGCCCAAGATTTTATAACTAATCTTTATAATCAAATAAATGCGGGTAAGATTACTTGGGATCAAGCTGCTCAAATGCAACAAGCTGACCCAATATTAGGACTAAGAATGTACGGCACGTTGTCTCAGTCAGGACCCTTTGATACGTCTAGGGCCCCTGTATCTCTTTTTACGCCTCCTTCTGCTCAGCAGCAATTGCGAAACATTAAACCTGGCCAAACATCTAAGCCATTTGTAGTGAAGGTTACTAATACCGTAGGCAATAAGAATCAAACTTTTGAATCATATTTTTTGGTAGTAAAAATAGATTCCTCGTCGGGCGGCAAGAGTAGCGCGAACTTCCAGCAGGAACTGCAGCAGGCTAAAAAGCAGTTTGGGTACAAAGTAAATGTATAAAAAAATCTTTAAGCTGACTCTTATAACCCTTGTTGCAGTCGGCGGAGCCTCGTTTTTTACCAGTGGACAGGCAGCTGCAGATACGTGCCCTGTTAATAGCCGGCTCGGCAACCAAATACCTGCGAATTTTGGCTACAACCAAGGCGAGCAAGCGGACGGTTTTGGGGGTCTTGTAGTAGCCTCTTCTGTAGGAACTATGACCAATGGTCAACCCGATGCCAATGGCCGGACCGGTAATCCGATTGACGCGAAATATAATCTTAATTCCTATGTTCCTGATGCACCAGTTGGTTACGGTTACCATCTTGATGGGCATGCACAAAATGATCGAATCTTTACCGTAAACGCAGCAAATCAGACTACCAATCGCGATCATCAACGTTGGTTTGGCACGGACGCTTCAACGGGCGATAGAATATATGATGGTATCGGTAGTGCCGGCTATGCCTGTCCGGGCTGGGACGCTTTAGGTCCGGGAACGTCTGTTGAAGTAGGGGACCGCCATGCTCTTGACTGTGGTGAGGCCTTTTATGCTGCGAGTAACCCCGCCCTTAAACAAGGTGTTACTCCAAGCCGGTTTTGGATTTCGGATATTCCGAGCCCTAACGGAGAAAGCGGTCAATGGGAGGTAATCGGTTATGCTGCCGACGGATCGACACGCTTTGACATTAATAATTTTTCTCCGAGCTCCATGGGACCTCTTGATAGCCAGATTTACTTTTTAATCAAAAACGGCGCTACCGTCCGAATTAACTTGGTTTGGCATGCCGATCCACCACCACCGCCAGACGTTGACTCTGAATGCACGCATCTGCATGTAAATGACGGGGGAACATGGACACGGCCCTCGGATGGAAAAGTCTTCTCAAGTGATGATGTCCGCACAAAGGTTCGTGTAGAGGATAGCGGCGGACACGCCTTAGTGCATCCTGCGAACGATGATCCGAGCCAGTACTTCTACCTAAATAACGAATCAAGAGATTGGTACTATACGCCTTTAGCGAAAGATGTACATGTGATTGTACAAAGAGAATACAAGAGCAGTAGCGGTGTCTGGAATTTTGCCGAAGATAATTCCCGCTGGCACTATAACTGTTATAACAGTGGGTACAACGGAGCCGGCTGCGGTATCTCAGTAAATGGCAACGTGGCTGGCAAGCCCATAGGGGTTAAAGCAGGTAGTCAAATAGCCGTCACAATAGATGTAGGCAATATAGGCACACTCAATTTACCTAACCAACTTAACGGACATGAATTCTGGTTCGACAGCGACGGCGGTCAAACAGGAGGCCTCCAGAGCATTAATGTGAGATTGCCTACCATCGGCACAGGAAGAACGTACCAGACAACAGTTGTGCTTAATGCGCCAAACTCTGTGGGACACTATCACTTCTCCGGAAGTCCCGAGTATCGTGGGCTATTCTACCCAGGAGTTCAGAACTGTGGCTATGACATAGATGTGTACCAACCGTTTAATGTCTCCTTACTAAGTGCCTCGACTCAGCTAACCCCTAGTCGTGAGAACCCAAGTGCTGCAAACTACAGTACAAATCTAAATATAACTCCTTCGAGCCCGTCGGTATATGTGCCTACTTACAGTACTTTCTATAAGATACCCGCAGGGGGCAGCTCACAACCATTGCTTGCTAATCCGGGAGGAATTTACCCATCAGGTGCTTGGTCAGGATCGTATGGTATTGTGCCTGGATCTGTTAATGCAGGCGACCAATTCTGTGCAAAAATAGATGCCACTGCATATACTGCTGGATGGATTGGTCCGAACGGCCCATATGATGTAGCCGAAACTAATGGCCAGACTGCTTCTTCTGATCCACCACCCCATTGCGACAAGGTCATCAATGAGCCCTACGCCCACTTTGAAGGTAATGACGTAGCGGCAGGTGGTGGATTTGGCGACAGCTGTAAACCGGACCAGAATGGCAATATCTATACCTATAACGAGTCTAATGGCTCAGTAGCGACCGGCGGCTACGGCGGTAGCGGCACACAGTTTGGGGCAGAGGCCATGAATATCATCTCGGGGCTCGGTAGCGCCAATCTGAGGAGCAGTTCGCCGGTAGGCGTCAGCGGCCTGACATTCGCTAATAACAACCCAAACATCGGCGGCAGTCAGCCGGCGCGTACCAACGGCGGTTATCTGGGAAGCTACAGCAACCTCTGTGTACCCGATTACTGGTCCGATAAACCATCGAACCTGGCAACCCCGAGCGGTGTGAATGTGGCGACGGCCGGAGCGGGCGCAACCCAGCAATACTACAAACCGGCCGGTGGCACGCTGACGTTGAACGGCGGCACCATCGGTAACGGAGTGAATCAGGTCATCTTCGTGGATGGCAACGTCAACATCGTCTCCGGTGGTGTCGGCGGCATCAAGTACAGCACGGCGGCCCGTGGCTCTGTCAAAGACATCCCGTCGTTCTTCCTGATCGTCAAGAACGGTAACATACACATTGATCCAAACGTCACCCAGCTAGACGGTGCCTACATCGCTGAACCGGACGACACTAACGCCACAACACTGGCCAAGACAGGCATCATCAATAGCTGTTACATCGGCACCATCTCGGCGACCAACAACGTCTATCCGAACTGCAAGAACCAGCTGGTAGTGAATGGGGCGTTCGTCGCAAACAAGGTGCTATTGACCAGGTCCTACGGCTCGTTGCGCTACAGCCAGAACGGGGAGAACAACCTGGGTGCTTACGTCGCCCACACCTGCGGCCACGCCGGCTACGACGTACCACTGGCTGGCCCGACCAGCGCTTCGGACTGCGCGGCCGAGATCTTCAACTACAGCCCCGAACTGTTCATGGCCCAGCCGAGCTTTGATGCCCGCTTCGGCGTTTCCACAGAGAAGTTCGACGCTATAACCAGTTTGTCGCCGGTACTGTAATCTGTGCTAAAATAAGCATGAGAACTATTAAAAGATAGGAAGCAAACAGAAACATGGGTGGGATTAGCAATGTCACAGATACCGCTTATGGTATGATAGGAGCGTTATGAGCCTACTTCTTGGCGGCACCGGTGATTTCTTTGCTCTGGACATCGGCAGTACGGCTATCCGTCTGGTTGAGTTGCGTGGGAGCGGCAGCGCTTCCAAAGCTCTGGTGAAGTATGCTTACGTCCCTGTCGCAAGCGCCGTGGCATTGAGTGACTCCAAGGGTGATCAGCAGAAGCTGGCCCAGGCCATCGAGCAGCTGGTCAAGCAGGCCGGCGTCAGCACAAAGAACGTAGCAGTCGGTATCCCATCGGCCAAGGTGTTTACTACAGTAGCCGACGTGGACCGTCTACCGGCCGGCGAACTGGCTAAATCAATCCCCCTGCAGGCCGACGCATTAATTCCTACTCCTTTGAGCGATTCCAAGATCGACTGGGGTCTGATCGGTGATTCTCCGAGTGATAAGACCAAGCAGGAGATCCTGCTCACCAGTGTGCCCAATAAGTTCGTAGAAGAACGCCTGGACATGCTCGAGGCGATCGGCCTGAACGTAGTGGCCTTCGAGCCGGATAACCTGGCCATGGCCCGTGCTCTAGCGCTGCCTGATCCCAAGCCGCAGCTCATCCTGGACGTCGGCCGCCATGCCAGCGACCTCGTAGTAGTTTCCGACAACGTACCCCACCTGACGCGCAGCATCCCAACCGGCGTGGAGGCCATCGTACGTGCTGCCATGCAGAACCTGACCGTCGACGACAAGCAGGCCGAACAATTCGTATTCAAATTCGGGCTCAGCAAGGATAAGTTGGAAGGGCAGGTCTACCAAGCAATCAGCGGTACCGTCGACCTCCTGACCACAGAGATAGAGAAATCCATCAAGTTCTTCCAGACGCGCTACACCGGCTCCAAGATCGAGCGCATCGTTGTCACCGGTGGTGCGTCGGTCATACCGGAATTCCCGCTGTACCTGGCCAATAAGTTCGGCCTGAACGTCGAGATCGGCGACGCCTGGCGCAATGTCAGCTTCAGTCCCGAACGCCAGAACGAGTTGTCGGCTATCTCTAACCAGTTCGGCGTCGCCGTCGGACTCGCGGAGCGCGTGGCATGATCCAGCTCAATCTGTTACCGGACGTAAAACTTGAATACATTAAGGCACAACGTGCCCGCCGCTTAGTGATGAGCATATCCGTGTTGGTAACCGGGGTTGCCGTGCTCATCTTGATATTGCTGTTGGGCGTAAACGGCCTGCAGAAGAAGCACCTTAAAGACCTGAGCCGCGATATCGCGAATGAGAACAGTGAACTGCAGCGTAAGCCGAACATCGGCCGCGTGCTGACCGTACAGAACCAACTCGGGAGCCTGACCCAATTGCATGATTCCAACCCGGCTGTCTCCCGGCTGTTCGACTATCTGAACCAAGTGACGCCGGCCTCGGTCGCCATCACTTCGCTCCAGATGGATTTCACCCAGAATACTGCCACCATTTCTGGTACATCTGCCAGCTTGGCCAACGTCAACCAGTACATCGACACGCTTAAGAAGTCCACCTTCACCACCGATAGCGACGACAGTGCGCAGCCTGCCTTCAGCAATATCGTGCTGAGTGCCTTCGGACTGAACACCGGTGCCAAGGACCCCAGTCAGGCCGCCAACTACACTGTCACGCTGGCGTATGATAAGAACATCTTCGATACGACGCAGAAGGTCAAATTGACGGTGCCGTCGAGTGGAACGAGAACCCAGGTCGCCCAGCCTACGGATCTGTTCCAGGCGACGTCGCCTTCGCCAGCTACGGCGACAGGAGGAGGACGGTAATGGCTAAAGCTCCGCAACTTTCCACCAAGCGTCTCGCTATCAGCAAAGCCAATGCACAAATGGTGATCTTCGTGGCCGTAGCCTCGTTTGTCAGTATCTTCTGCCTGGTCGCTTCCAACTCTGTGTTCAGCCAGAACCGCTACCAGCAGAAAGTCATCTCCGCCAAAGAGAAGGCGCACAAGCAGTTGGAAACGAACATCACCAACTACAACACCCTCGCGCAGCGCTACAAGTCCTTCAATAGCCAGTCACCGAACGTAATTGGTGGCAGCGCCAACGGTACCGGTGACAATGATGGTCCGAACTCCACAATCGTGCTCGACGCCTTGCCTGACACCTACGACTTTCCGGCCCTGACCTCAAGCATGGAAAAGATTCTGTCCGATCGCGGTCTGAAAGTCACTTCCATCAGTGGCACCGACGACCAGCTCGCCCAGCAGAACAACACCTCCAGTCCGACGCCGCAGCCGGTGTCCATACCGTTCTCGTTCACGGTTAATGACGCTGATTACAGCTCCATCGCCAACTTGGCGAGCGCCCTCGACCACTCCATCCGGCCGATAGCTATCGATACCATCAGCTTGACCGGTGGCGCTCACGATATGACGGCTACCTTTACCGCCCACACCTACTGGGAGCCGGCCAAGAGTTTGAAAGTAACCGAGAAGGTAGTCAAATGAAACAGAAGGATATAGCACTCATCATCTTGGTCATCGCTGTCAGCGCATTCATCTCGGTCTTCGTATCCAAGAAGGTCTTCAATTCGCCAAAGAACCGCAACCAGCAGGCGGAAATTGTCCAACCTATCACAGCCGATCTGCCGGTGCCCGACAAACGCTACTTTAACAACCAGGCCTTCGACCCGACTCAGGTGATCAACATCAGCCAGAGCACAAATCCGGACCCGTTCAGTAGCAGCAACGCCGGCTCGCAGTAAAGGGGCGTCTGAATGAGCGTCCTCTCAGCCGCCACCGGTCAGCAACTTGAAGACACGCTGGTTTCCAGCGGCATGATTCCGCCTGAAAAGCTGGAAGAGGCGCGGGCAGCCGCCGGCAAAGCCAAGGAGCCGTTGATCAGCTATCTGGTCAAGAATAATTACATCACTGACGAGCAACTGACCAAGGCCAATGCTGCCGTTACTAAGGTGCCGTATGTCAACCTGACGGCTGCCCGCGTGGAGCCGAAAGTGCTGGCGCTCCTGCCGAAAGACCTCGCAGAGCGTTATATGGCCGTGCCTCTGGGCGAGATGCAGCACCGTCTGGTCGTGGCCATGCTGGACGCCAATAACGTCCAGGCAGTCGATTTCCTGAGCAAACGTACCGGCCGTCCGCTCAAGGTCTACGCGGCCAGTGAGACTGGCATCCGCCAGGTGCTGCGCCAATATGCGACCAACCTCGATACTCAGATGGACGAGAAGCTCAAGGCCGATCTGAGTACGACAGGCACCGAGCAGGAGATCGCTCCCAAGGATGCCAAGAAGAACGACAAGAACAACGCCATCAAGACCATCGTCCAGGATTCGCCCATCAGCAAAGCACTGTCGGCTATTCTGGAGTTCGCTGCCCGCAACCGCGCCAGCGATGTACACATTGAGCCCCTTGAACACGAGCTGAAGATTCGTTGCCGGATCGACGGTGTGCTGCGCGAGGTCATGCGCCTGCCGAAAAACACCGAGCCGGCCCTCATTTCTCGCATCAAGATTCTCAGTAACCTCAAGATCGACGAGCACCGTATCCCACAGGACGGCCAGTTCACCGTGCTGGTCGATAAGCACCCGATCGATCTGCGTATCGCCATCGCACCCATAGTCTGGGGCGAGCAGGTGGTCATCCGCCTGCTGGACAAGACCGGCACCTCGCTCAAGCTAGAGGATATGGGTTACACCGGCCGCAGCCTTCGTGTGATCCGCAAAGGACTCCTGCGACCGAACGGCATGATTCTGACCAGCGGCCCTACCGGTTCCGGTAAGTCGACCTCACTGTATGCCCTCATGCAGGAGATCGTCCAGAACACCATCAACATCGTCTCGCTGGAGGACCCGGTCGAATACAAGATGGAGGGCATCAACCAGATCCAGGTTAACCCCGACGTCGGCCTGACGTTCGCCAGCGGCCTGCGCAGCATCCTGCGTCAAGACCCGGACGTCGTCATGGTGGGGGAGATCCGCGATAAGGAAACTGCCCAGCTGGCCGTCCAGGCCGCCTTGACCGGCCACCTCGTCTTCAGCACGCTGCACACCAACAGTGCTGCCGGCATTCTGCCACGCCTCTTGGACATGGGCATCGAACCGTTCCTGATCGCCAGCACGGTACATACAGTCATCGGCCAGCGGCTGGTCCGCCGGGTGGCTGATGATGGTAAGCAATCCTACCAGTCTACGCCGCCCGAGACCGAGGCCGTTAAGGCCACTATCGGTCGCTTTCTGCCGCAGACGCCGGACAAAGTCGCTGCCGTTGCTCAGGATTTGGGCTACAAAAGCTTGCCCTTGGGTACGGATAACGCTTATACTTTATTCAAGGGTACCGACACACCTGATACGCCGGGCGGCTATAGGGGCCGTATGGGACTGTACGAGGTGTTTGAAGTAACCGAAGCGATCCAAGCCCTAATCATGAAACGAGCTACCAGCACGGAAATCGAAAAGACCGCCGAGGCCCAAGGAATGATAAACATGCGTCAAGATGGATATTTGAAAGCTCTGGCCGGCCAGACCAGCATTGAGGAAGTCAACCGCGTCGCGGCTGAGGACAACGCATGAGTAAGCAGAGGGTGGGATAATGGCGACACAGGTACGTATCGAAGTATTGCTCGATGAAGTCATCAAGAAAAAGTCTTCGGACCTCCACCTTCAGGTCGGTCTGCCGCCGATGCTGAGGATCGACGGTTCGCTGACCCCCGTCACTGGTGCTGATCCGCTCGACGAGGAAGCCGTCGAACACCTTATCTTTTCAATCCTGGATGAAGACCAGAAACAGATACTGATCAAAGATAAGGAATTCGACTTCAGTTTTGCATTCGGCGATCTGGGTCGTTTCCGCGTCAATGCCTTCCACGAACGGGGCAACATGGCCGCCGCGCTGCGCCTTATTCCCAATGAGATCCTGACCCTTGAGCAGCTCGGGCTGCCGTCCATAGTCAACAAATTCGCCCAATATCCGCGTGGTCTGGTCCTGGTGACCGGCCCGACCGGCTCCGGCAAATCGACCTCGCTGGCTGCCATGATCGACAAGATCAACAACGAGGAAAGCCGTCACATCATCACCATCGAAGACCCCATCGAGTACACGCACAAATCCAAGAAATCGGTCATCGTCCAAAGAGAAGTCCACTATGATACCTATTCCTTCAGCGCCGCCCTGCGCAGTGCGCTCCGTGAAGATCCCGACGTCGTGCTCATCGGTGAGATGCGCGACCTGGAGACCATCGCCAGCGCCATCACCATTGCTGAGACCGGCCACCTCGTGTTCGCCACCCTGCACACCAACAGCGCCTCGCAGAGTATCGACCGCATGATCGACGTCTTCCCACCGCACCAACAACCGCAGATCCGTGCTCAGCTGGCCAACATCCTGATGGCTATTGTGTCGCAACGCCTGATCCCGACCATCGGTGGAGGTCGCATCGCGGCTGCCGAGGTCCTGGTGGCTACCCCGGCCGTCCGTAACATCATCCGAGAAGGCAAGGCCCACCAGCTCGAAGCCGTCATCCAGACCGGCGCCGAGTTCGGTATGCAGGCCATGGACAAGGAGCTGGTTAGGCTCATCCACGAAGGTACCATCACCTACGACGAGGCCCGCAACTTCGCCGTCGATCTGGATGAGCTCGACAGATTGATGCGAGGATAACGAAACGATGCTGACGTTCAACTACGAAGCCAAAAACGCCAAGACTGGTCAGAAGGTCAAAGCCCAGGTCCAGGCCGATAACGAGCAGGCCGCCGCCAAGACCATCCGCGCCGAAGGCCTGACGCCACTTAAGATCGAGCTCGAGAAAGGGCAAGGCAGCTTCCGTTTCCGGCGTATCAAGACCAAGGACAAGGTGCTGTTCAGCCGCCAGCTGTCCACGCTCATCAATGCCGGTCTGCCGCTTGTCCAGAGCCTGCGCAGCGTCGCCACGCAGACCACCAACAAGCCGTTCAAGGTCGTCATCAACGAGATCATCTCCGACGTGGAAGGAGGCAAGTCCTTCAGCATTGCCCTCGAGAAGCACCCGACCGTGTTCAACCGCGTCTATGTCAGCCTGATTGCCGCCGCCGAGACTTCCGGTACCCTCGACAAAGGCTTGGAACGCTTAGCCGATCAGCAAGAGAAGGACGCCGACATCCTGAGCAAGGTCCGGGGCGCCATGATCTACCCCGGCATCGTGTTCTGCGTCATGATCGCCGTGGTCATATTCATGCTTATCAAGGTCCTGCCGCAGGTGCAGACCATCTACGCCGGCCTACCAGGCGTTTCATTGCCTATCTTCACGCGCATTCTACTCGGTGTGTCGCACCTCATCACTCACTTCTGGTGGCTGATGATCATCCTGATTGTCGCCGGCTCCTTCTTCGCTTCCCGCTGGGCCCGCACGCTGGGCGGCCGCTCGGCTATCGATAAGTTCAAGATGAGCGCCTGGCCGGCCAACCATCTGTTCATGAAAATGTACATGGCCCGGTTCGCGCGGACTGGCACCACGCTAGTGGCCGCCGGCGTGCCGCTGATCCAGGTGATGGAGATCACTGCCGACGCCGTCGACAACGTCCATATCGCCGCATCGTTACACAAGGCTGCGGAAAAGGTGAAGGGCGGTAAATCGCTGTCCGAAGCCTTGGAAGGCGATCCCAATTTCCTGCCGCTGGTGCCGAACATGCTGCACATCGGTGAACAGTCTGGCGCCATGGAGACCATGCTAGAGAAGGTCGCCATCTACTACGAGAAAGAGGTCGACAACGAGATTAAGGCCATCAGCACCATCATTGAACCGGTCATGATGGTGATCATGGGTATCATGGCCATCACCATCGTCGCCGCCATCCTGCTGCCGATTTACGGCCTGGTCAACCAGACCGGCTTCACCAGTAGTTTCTAAGGAGTGGAAAAGGCTTGCTTTTTACCGGCCAGTTGTTATCATTTAAGCATAAGCACTAATAAAAGGGGCACCGCACATGTTTAGTAAACTAAAAAAACCTAACAGCGAAGGCTTCACGATCATCGAGGTGATCATCGTCCTGGCCATCGCTGCTTTGATCCTGTTGATCGTCCTTCTGGCCGTACCGGCACTGCAGCGTAACAGCCGTAACACCCAGCGTAAGAACGACGTCAGCGCCTTGCTCGGTGGCTTTTCGAACTATCTGAGCAACAATAACGGCACTATTCCGGCCAGCTGTGACTACACCGATGCCGGTCCGCCACCGTGTTGGATGAAAGACACCAAACTTGGCTACTACGATGGCACTACCGCCGGTAACGTTACCTGGACTAAGCAGGCGGCAGCCACCGCGCCTGGCAACGTCGCAGACCCTGAGCATGTCGCGCTCTATAACTATGCTAAGTGCGCTACCTCCTCGGCTACCACCGTCGCAGGTACGAAGACGACTACCACCACCGGCGCCAGCTCACGCACCGCCGTGGCCCTGTACGCCGTCGAAGGCAGCGGCAGTACCACCTACATCTGCCAAGATCTCTAGACCGGCACAAGAGAGAACGGTCTCAAGCGTACACGCTTCACCCCTTTAAGCGTGTACGCTTTGCTTTTATGATGGCCTGAACCGGCCGCGGCGCCCTTATGCTACTATGGTGCTAATGATTATCGCCATGCTGATAGTGGTGGGTCTGGCCTTAGGGAGTTTCGTGAACGCCCTCGTCTGGCGTGTCCACGAGCAGGAGACACATAAGAAGAAGGACAAAAAGCTATCCGTTGTCTCGGGCCGTTCGATGTGTCCGCACTGCCGACACGAGCTGGCCGCTCAGGATCTCATACCTGTTCTCAGCTGGCTGATGCTGCGCGGCCGCTGTCGCTATTGCCACAAACCTATATCACCGCAGTATCCGGCGGTCGAGTTGGCCACGGCCGCGCTCTTCGCAGCTTCTTATATCTGGTGGCCGAAGCCCTGGAGTGGTGCACAGGATGTCATCTTCTGTCTTTGGCTGGTCCTGCTGACTGGTCTGATGGCTCTAATCGTCTATGATTTCCGCTGGTTGCTGCTGCCGGACCGGATCCTGTATCCCACAGCCGTCGTAGCGGCCCTCCTGGCCGTCGTAGCGGCCTCTACAGCGACCCGACCCCTCGTAGCCGTCCTCAACACGGCAGGGGCGGTTATCATCGGGGGAGGCGTGTTTTACGTCTTATTCCAGGTTTCCGACGGGAAATGGATCGGTGGTGGCGACGCCAAACTGGGTTGGGTACTGGGCTTGGTAGCCGCCACACCGGCTCGTAGCGTGCTGTTCATCTTCCTGGCGGCCCTCCTGGGCAGTCTTGTCAGCCTGCCGCTGCTGGCTGTCGGACGTCTGAAACGAACCAGCGTCATACCGTTCGGCCCCTTCTTAATTATGGGGCTTATAATTGTGCAGCTTTTCGGCCAAACATGGCTGGCATGGTACCAGCGAACCTTCCTGCCATTCACCATATAACTTCTTAGTGCTTATGCTATACTTTTACCATGCGCGCCCGCAGCAAATCACGGGGTTATACCATCACGGAAACGATGATTTTTCTGGCGGTCTCCGGGTTCATGTTCCTGGTAGCGGCCATATTCATTTCCGGTAAGCAGGCGAAGAGTGAGTTCCAGCAGGGTATGAACGACATCAACAGCCACATCCAGCAGACCATCACCGATGTCAGCAACGGTTTTTATCCATCTAACAGCAATTTCAACTGCACCGCCGGCCCGGCCGGCCAGCGTCCGTCCTTTAGCACCGGTGCTAACCAGCAAGGTGTCAACGAGGGCTATAGCTTCATCGGCAAGGTCATGCAATTCGGTGTGAAGGATACCGATGACAAGGTGTATAACGTTTACACTATCATCGGACGGCAGTTTCAGACCGATGATAAAACGCTTTTACCACCGGCTAACTTTGCCCAAGCTGTCCCGGTGGCCATCACCGGCCTGACCGGGAGCTATTCGGTAGGGGCCGGCACCAATATGACCCAGAGCCAAACCCTCGAGTGGGGCCTGCAGGCTGATCATATATATGACGGTGATACTGCTCATCCGATTGGCGCCATCGGCATCTTTGCCGGCTTCGCCACCAGCAGTAACAGCAAACTGGCTTCTGGCGCGGCCGCACCGTTCGTAGTGGCCGTACCCGGCTCACAACTCGATCAACCGGCCGACGGGCCGACCATCGACGGTCTGATCGATAATCTGGCCGGTATCACAAGTCCTACCAATCCGAATATCATCATGTGCTTCAAAGGGGGTGCCGACCAGTTCGGCCGCCTGACCCTGGGGAGCAGCGACAGTGTCCAGGGCCAGCGCCTGAGCACGTCATTCCAGATCAGTAACGGTCAACCGACGGGAATCTGCCCCAATGATTAAGCTACCTTGGAAGCTCCGACCGAAGAAACTGGATGCTACCGGCGATACTATCATCGAGGTGTTGATCGTACTGGCTGTTCTGGGTCTGTCGTTGTCCATTTCTTATGCCACCGCCAACAAGGGTCTGCAGCAGTCGCGCAACGCCCAGGAACACTCGGCAGCCCTGGGTATCATCGATAGCCAGGTTG